>JAFBAM010000218.1 GCA_019247755.1 Sphingomonas sp. | reverse complement strand
CGACCTCGCTCCCCGACACTCCGCTCTTGGGGAAGCCGAACGGCATGAAGGGATGGAAGTGTTCGGGGTTGAAGACCGGCAAGGCGACCGCGATGAACAAGGCAAGGGCGGCCATCTTGATGACGACGAGGATGGCGTTGAGCGTCGCGCTTTCACGCGTTCCGGCCATCAGCAGGCTGGCAACGACCCAGATGATGAAGATCGCCGGCAGGTTGAGAATCCCGCCCAGCTCCGGCCCCTGTATCAGCGCGTCAGGAAGTCCGAGCCCGATCGATTTCAGGAACCCGGCCGCATAGCCGGACCAGCCGACCGCGACGGCACTCACCACCAGCGTATATTCGAGGATCAGCGCGACGCCGATCATCCAGGCAATCAGCTCACCGAACACCGCATAGGAATAAGTGTAAGCCGAGCCGGAAGCCGGGATCATGGTCGCGACCTCGGCATAGGCCAGCGCGGCACAGGCGCAGATCACGCCCGCGATCGCGAAGGAAAGAATGACGGCCGGCCCGGCCTTACCGGCGCCGACGCCGATCAGGGTCAGGATACCGGTGCCGACTATCGCGCCGACGCCGAGCGCCACGAGATGCGGCCAGGACAAGGATTTCTTGAGGCGATGTTCTTCCGGCAACTGCTCAGGTGTGAAGATGGCCTTGCGGACGTTCCAGTTCTTCATGTTTGCGGGCTCCCCCCTCCCCTCGCAACTTTCATGCGGGCAGACCCGCCCTCACGCAAGCCTGAGCCTGCTTAACTTCACTAATGTCACATGGTTTGACGCCATTTTGTGCGAACTTAAGGCTTGGATCACAGCTCACAAATCTTCGCCAATCTGGAGCGCCACCATGCGGCGGAGCGAAGCACGCGAAATCCAAATAGGAAAGAGGCAGGGCCTCTCGCTAATAATCCTTGCTGACGCGAACGCTCGCGCTCGACCGGCCGATTGTCGAGACGGTCGACAGGATCGAGAGCCAGCGCGTCATCTGATATTCGACATTTGTCGCAGAATAGCCGGCCCCGTCGGTCACGACCTCGATGAACAATTTCCGCCGGATATATTTGCCCGCGGCAATCGCGGTCTTCTGGCCCGTGGCGACATCGGCCGGGACGATCCGCAGGCGGTCGAGACCGACCGCTTTCCGCAAGGCATTGATTGGATCGAGGCTGCCGTTGCCCGATTGAAGCGCGGCGACCGCTGAGGCGAGCTGCAATGCTTCGGGCGCCGACAGGTTGGTGATCGAAGTGCCGAACAAGATGCGCGACAAGAGCTCGTCCTGAGGCATCGCGGGATTGCTGGCGAAGGTGATCTCCGGCGAAAGGCCGGTGCCGGCGACCGTCACGGTCGCGTTTAGTCCCTGCACTGCTGCTTCCGCGTGGATGTCGAGGCGCGGATCGGGCGGGCTCTCACCCTGGAATCGGATCACCCCCCGGTCGAGTCGGAAGATCCGGCCGGCGAAATCGTAATTGCCCTGCACCAGGTCCGCCCGGCCGGTGAAGCGCGGCGCGTCGGCAAGGCCGCCGACCTGCAGGTTAGTCGTCCAGCGGCTGTTGATGCCCAGGCCGGTAACCTGGAGGTCGCTGCCCGCGAGCTTGAAGTCGAGCTTCCACGGATGAAGCTTCGCCGGCTCGATGACATCTTCTTCGTCGAGGCCGGTTTCGCGAACATTGAGTTGCGGGACGGCCGCGGCCGCGCTTGCCCGTCCGAGCTGGAAGCGGCCCTTGTTGAGCCGGAGATCGCCCGAGATGACTCCGCCGTTCGCGTCGGACTTGAGCTGCAGCGGGCCGGTTACGCGCGCGGCGACATCGTCGCGGTTGAGCAGCAATGCCTGGCTTGCGTTGAACGACAGGTTGAGCAGGGTCTTGCCGCCCGAGAAGGTGACGCTGCCGCTGCCGCTGACGCTACCCCCGCCAATGGTCTGGCCACTGATCTGGCTGAAGATCAGCTGCGGCCCTGAGAAACGCGCCTGACTCGTCACGTGATCGATCACCATGCCTGTGACCTGGCTTTCCAGGCGTCCGTTCGCGGTCTTCAGCGACCCCCGGATTTGCGGATCGGCGAACTTGCCGGTGATGTCCGCGCCGACCGCTAGCGGGCCGGACATGTCGATCACCTCGCTGCCGGTCAGCCGCCACAAGGTGTCCGCCGGGCCGGCGTAGCGGAGCTGGGCGAACAGCGGCGCATTCATTAGCTCGGCAACCAGAGGCCCGCCGCCGAGCGGCGCGAAGCGTGCCTGCGCGCGGCCGACGATCGCGCCGTCGCTCGCGGCTACCGCCCGCAGGCCGGCCTGGTTTCCACTCACCACTGCCGCGATGCCGACGTCGATCGGCTTGGATGCGAGAACGAGACCGGCGCGGCTGAGGCCATGGACCTTGAGATCGAGCCGCCCGCTGCGGTTGCTCTTCCAGGCGTAATCGACCCGGCCGGTGGCCGAGCCGGACAGGTCCAGGTTCGGCCAAAAGAGATCGAGCACCTGGAGGGGCATCCCGGCAAGCTGGGCGTGAACCTCGGGCGCCGAGCCACTGCGGCCGGACACAGTCGCATTGCCGCCCGCGAAGCTGATGCTCGTCGGCGCCAGCGCCCAGCCGTCGCCGGAGCGGGTCAAGACTGCGGCCTGGTTGAGCACGAGCGGCTCGCGTTCGATGCGGCCGCTGCCGTTGAGACGAATGGTATCGGGTTCGATATTCGCCAGAGTAGTGAAGGCGAAGGCCGCGCCGCGGCGGCCGGCGATGGCGGCTCTGACCTGGCCGACGCCGTTTGTGAGATTCGCATTCGCGGTTAGCCGCGCGAGCGTCACTGCGCCGGAGGCGATGCCGCGGCCGTCGACACTGCCCTGTACCGTTGTCTTGTCGTCGGCGAGGATGATGACGCCGTCCGCGCGCCCGGTCCGGACCGAGAAGGCACCGGGGAAATCTGCATTGGCTGCAGTCACATGCGCGTCGATCCGCTGCGCCGCTCCCGCGGGCGAGAAATTGAGCGTACCGCCGAGCGTGCCGTTGGCGAGGGTCAGGCGACCGTTGAACCCGCCCGGAAGCGAGGTCAGGTTGCCGCTCGCATGCGCGCCGCCGGCGTCGAGCGAGGCAACGGCGATGACCGTCGGCGCATTGTGCGGCAGCAGGATCTGGCCGTTCGACGTGAACGGGCCAAGCCGCGACCCGCCGTTCGCCCGATAATTGTATCCGGCCGCAATCGGATCAAGCGCCAGTCGGACGTTGGACAGCCCGAGCGTGTCGTTTGGTCTTGGCAGGAAGATTTCGAGCTTCGGCCGCTCGATATGGCCGTCGAGCACGACCCGCACCGGGCCGTATTTCGCCTGCTTTCCCGCGGCCGTGATGTGGAACGTCCCGTCCTTGAACCGCACGCCCTCGCCCGACAGCCTGAGCTTCGGCGAATAGAGCTGCAGGTTGGTAAAATAGACGATGCCGTCATTCCCGCGCTCGAGGTTCGTCGTCAGCCACGGCAGTCCGCCGGTCAGGCTCTGGAAGAAGCTGTTGTCGAGGCGACGGACCCAGGCCTTGGCGGTGCCGACGACATGACTGCCCTTGTTGTTGGGACCGGGGACGACATGGAGGTCGGTGACGACGTCGACGATGCCGACGCCGGGAATGAGGTAACGCTGCATCGCGCCCGAAAGCGTCACATCGAAGCGTCCGGTGACGAGGTCGATCAGCAGCGACAGCTTGCCGTTCCACTTCGCGCTCGTGAGCCGAAGGTCCTGTCCCTGGACGAGCTTGGGGGTAACGGTGAGCCAGCCCTCGATCGTCGGGTTGGCCAGCATCGCGCCTGCGACATCGCCGATGCCGGTGATTGCCTTTGCGGCCAGCCGGATCGGAACGCGCATCGGCCATGGCGTCAGCTTGCCGCGACCCTCGGCGTGCAGCCCGGTAAAGCCGTTGTTGTCGAACTGAACGAAGTCGGAGGTCAGGCGGTAGGAATAATCGGCGGTCGCGAACGGCCCGTCGAGCGTCCACACCATCCGCACATTCCTGCCGGTCATGTTCGTGAACAGGGCCGGCGGCTTCAGGAGGTCGATGCCCAGCCGCATGCCGCGAAAGGCGTTGCCGGCAAGATCCAGCCGGCCCTTGGCAATGGCGCGAAGTTCGGGCGTCGCAGCGCTGAGCTGTCCGTCGAGCTGCCGATCCTTCAGCGTCGCATCGCCGCGGATCACGACCATTCCCGTAGTCAGCCTCTGGAATTTCCCCGTAAGGAATTGAGCCGGCGCCCACTGGCCCTGCAGCCGATAGCGGCCGCTATCGACGCCGAGCGCCAGCCGGACAGTCGGACGGCCCGACATGTCCAGCGCTGCGGCACCCCGCCAGCGCGTCCAGCTGCCCTTGCCCCCAAGCGAAAGGTTGATCGACCGCTTGGTGCCGATCAGGGCGGGGACCAGCCCGTCATTGGGCGCAATCACCCGCGCGAAAGCGTCGAACTTGTTCCGGTCCGGTTCGGCATCGAGGTGGAAAGCGATGCGGTCGCCGCCATTGTTTACCAGCGCCTGCAACTCGACCAGGGCTCGGCCATGATTAACGTCCGCCTTGCCTCGGACGCTCCCGCTTCTCGGTTTGCCGCCGACCGCCGGGCCAATGTCGAGCCGGTCGATCCGCAGCTCACCGACATGGATGTCGAAGCCCGGAAGGATCGGCCCCTTCTTCGTCGTTGGTTTGAGCTTCGGCAAGCGAACCAGGCTGACCCGCTCGGCCGTCAGGCTGTCGATCGACAGCTTGTTGTCCAGCCAGGCGCCGGGCGCCCAGACGAGCTTGATGTTGGGTGAGGTCAGGAAGATGCCGCGGCTGTCCGAAACCCTGACGTTCCGAAGCTGCGACTTGCCGAAGATCGACCCGTCGATCCTCCCGATCTGGATGCGAAGTCCCGACGCGGTCTCCAGCCCGGCGATCTGGTCGACGATCCAGCGATGCCCGGGCGCGCTGTCGAGCAGGACAAGCAGGCCGGCCAAGAGGAACAGGAGCGCGACGAACAACGCGAGCAGTTCGTTGAGCAGCCTTCGCTTCCAGTCGGGCCGCAAGCGCCTCGGCGGTTCGAAAGGTGCGCCAGCCTCGGCGTCGACGACGGCTTCCGCCATCTAGAAGGCCTGACCCAGGGAGACGGTGACGGCGAACGGCCCATCGCCTTTCTGCCGGTTGAGCGGGAAGCCGAGGTCGACGCGGATCGGACCGAAGCTCGAATAGTAGCGCACGCCGACCCCGGCGGCGAAGCGCCAGTCCTTGAAGTCCGGCAGCGCGTCGTTGGTCAGCGAGCCGCCATCGAAGAAGGGCACGATCCCGAAATTGCCGCCGAACTGCTTCAGGCGAATGCGCGTCTCCAGCCCGAATTCGGCAAGCCCGCGGCCACCCATCGGATCGCCGTCGGCGTCCTTGGGACCGAGTTGTTGGTAGCCATATCCGCGAACCGATCCGCCGCCGCCCGAATAGAAACGGCGCGACGGGGCGATCTGGAAGACGCCCGCGCCGAAAATCGTCCCCAGCCGCACGCGTCCGGCGACGACGACGCGGTCGGAGATGGGGTGATAGGCGCTCGCGTCGAACTGGGCGCGGGTATAGATGAACCTGCCGCCATGCGAGGAAAGCTCGGGGCTGATCCTTGCGCTCAGGCGGAAACCGCGGGTCGGGTCGAGCAGGCTGTCGCTTCCGTCATAACCGGCGCTCAGAGGAAGGGCGGCAATCAGGAACGTTCGCGTATCCTTGATTCCCGAGGTGTCGAACGCCCCGCGCTCGTCGGTCGCGAGCCACTCCCCGCCGTATGACCAGGTCCATTTCTTCTGCCAGATGAAGTTGCTCTGCCGCTCAATATTGGCGGCGAGATAGACCGTCTTGGCAGTGTAGGCCGCGAACTTCTGGTGAGAAGCAGTGAGCTGCAGGTTGAGGGTCTGGTCGCGCTGCAGGAAATTGGAGCGGCGGAACTGAACGCCGGCCAGCTGCTCATTGGTACCCGCGACGCCGCGGACGGTCAGGGCCCCTTCCGGGTTGAAGAAGTTGCGGTCGGTCCAGCTTGCTTCGAGCCGGACGCCCTGCGCGGTGCCATAGCCGAGCTCCCCGGCAATCGTGTGCCGGGGCGCGGGCTCGAGGCGGACGTCAACGTCCACGGTCCGCCCATCGTCCACCGGGACGATCTGGATGTCGGCATTGGAGATCAAAGTCGTCTGGATCAGCGCGCGCCTGAGATCCTCGATCTTGGACCGCTTGAAGGGATCGCCCCGCTTGAACCGGGCGATGATTCCGAGGTGGTGCGCGCTGAAGGCCGGACGGCCGCTGACATGGATCGATCCGAAGCGCGCGACGGGGCCCGGGTTAACAGGTAGAGTCAATGTCGCGAGGTGGGTCTGGTGATTGACCTCAATGTCCTGGTCACCGATTTTCGCGCTTGCGAAGCCCTGCTCACCGAGCGCCCTGGTCAGCGCAACGCCGCCCGCGATCACATCCGCCGCGATTACCGGGTCGCCAGGCTGGACGCCGAAATTCGCGCGCAGGCTGGCGGCGTCATCACCCGCTGCGTCGAGGCCAGGCAGCTCGACCGAGGCAAACCGGTATTGCTGGCCCGGATCGGCGGTCAGGACGACCCGAAGCTCTGACCCTGCCTTGTCGGTCCGTTCATCGACGTTGGCGTCGTAATAGCCCTGGCTTCGCAATAGTTCGGTCAGCAGATCTGCGTCGGCGTTTGCCCGGCGGCCAATCTGCGCCGCGTTGGCGGGCTTCTTGCGCTCGGCTTCGAGGGTGGATTGCTGGCGGAAGGCGTGAAGCAACTCCTCGGCTCCGCCAAAGGTCGCGAGACCTTCGATCTGCCAGGTGTAGCGCATGTCGCCGGTC
>JAFBAM010000066.1 GCA_019247755.1 Sphingomonas sp. | reverse complement strand
CGCGCTGATCCTGTCGCTCGAGTGGGCCGGGGCATTCGATTCCGGGCTGGCTGATCAGATCCGCGACCGGGCGCGGCATTGGTTCGGTGCGGACCGCGATTGCCAGGCGTGGGAACCGGGCGGAGACGAGTTCCTGTCATCGGCGCTGACCGAGGCGCTGTGCATGGCCCGCACGCAGCCGGCGCGGTTCTCAGAATGGTTCGAGCATTTCCTGCCACATGTCACGAGGGGCGAGCCTGCGACCCTATTTACGCCGGCGATTGTCAGCGACCGCAGCGACGGCAAAATCGCACACCTCGACGGCACCAACCTCAGTCGCGCCTGGTGCTGGCTGGGCATTGCGCCGCTGCTGCCAGCCGCGGAGCGCGCGGTTGCGGAGCAAGCGGCCCAGACGCACCTAGCGGCGTCGCTGCCGCATATCTCAGGCGATTATATGGGCGAGCACTGGCTCGCGAGTTTTGCGCTGCTCGCGCTGCTGTCGCCGGGGAGCGCCTGACAGACCGGCGTTGACTGCAGCAGCCGGTCGCCGCCGATCACCTGATAGAGCGTGACGAGGTTCTGCGCCGCGGTCAGCTTCACGGTGACCACCTGCTGCTGTGCCACATAGAATGAGCGCTGTGCATCAAGGACGGTAAGGAAAGGATCGATCCCCGCGCGGTAGCGCGCCTCGGTCAGCGTGTAAGTGTCCGCAGTCGCCGCCTGCTGGCGCTGGCGGGCCGCGATCTCGTCATTGATGGTGCCGCGGCGGGCGAGGGCGTCGGCGACTTCGCGGAACGCAGTCTGGATCGTCTTCTGATAGGTCGCGACCGCCGCGCTGCGCTGGGCTTCGCTTAGCCGAACGTTCGCGTGACCAGCGCCCGACTGGAAGATGGTGTAGGTCGCGTCCGCTCCGGCACTCCATCCGAACGCGCCGCCGGTGAAGAGCTTGGCAAGCGCGCTGCTCGCAAATCCGAGCAGGCCAGTGAGTGTGATCCGCGGGAACAGCGCCGCTCGCGCCGCACCGATCTGCGCGTTCGCGGCTCGAAGCTGGTATTCGGCTTGGAGAACATCGGGCCGACGGAGCAGGACGTAAGAATCGAGCCCGGCCGGAATTGGGGCGATCGTCCCAAACGCCTCATCGATCGACCCTGGCAGCAACTGGGGATCGATCGGTGTGCCGACCAAAAGCTGAAGCGCATTCACGTCCTGAGCGACGGCAGTACGCTGACGCGCGACGTCTGCCTGCGCCGCGTAGAGAATCTGCTCAGCCTGACGGAGATCTGTACGAGGCGCGATACCTCCTTCAAGTCGCAGTCGAGTAAGCTGGACGCTCTTCTGCGCTGCCTTGACTGTTTCTTCTGAAATCAGCCGAGAGCTCGAGTCTGCGGCATAGCTAAGCCACGCACTGGCGACGTCAGAAACCAAAGTAAGCCGGGTCGCGCGGGCGCCAGCTTCGGTCGCCAAATATCGCTGCAGTTGCACGTGGGTGAGCGAGCGAACCCGGCCAAACAAGTCGAGCTCGAAGCTCGGAATGCTGAGGCCAGCATCGAAATTGCCGCTGACATTGCTATCCTTGTCACCGCTGACCGATGCACCGCCGGCGGCGTTCAGCGTCGGCAGCTGCTGGGCGCGCTGGATCCGGAATTGCTCGCGCGCGGCGGCAATGTTGGAAGCGGCGACCATTAGGTCGCGGTTGTTGACGAGCGCCTGACCGATCAGGGCCTGAAGCCGAGGGTCGTGGAAGACCTGCTGATAGGTGAGGACGGGAAGGCCGACCTCGGCTTGCGCCAGATAGGGGTCGCCCACCGGCCAGGACGACGGGATCGACGGGTCGGGCCGAACATATTTCGGTTCCATCGTCGTGCAGGCTGTTGCCAGCAGTGCGATCAGGGTGGCGGCGCGCTTCATGCCTGCGCCTCGCGCCGCTGGCGAAGCCGTTCGCGGACGACCTTGATTCCGTCACGCACGCCGCGGCGCACCAGCACGAAGAAGAAGGGAATGTAGAAAATCGCGAGGGCAGTGGCCGTCAGCATTCCACCCACCACGGCAGTGCCGATCGCGGCGCGGCTGTTCGCGCCCGCGCCAGTAGCAAGCGCCAGTGGTAGAACGCCGAAAATGAAGGCGAAGCTGGTCATCAGGATCGGGCGAAGTCGAATCTTCGCAGCCTCGATCGCCGCATCGATCACGCGTTGGCCTTCCCGCTCGGCACGTTCGGCGAACTCGACCATCAGGATCGCGTTCTTGGCCGAAAGGCCCATGGTCGTGATCAGTCCGACCTGCAGATAGACGTCGTTTTGCAGTCCTCGCAGCGTCACGAAAAAGACCGACCCGACGAGGCCGAGCGGAACGACCAACAGCACGGCGACAGGGATCGACCAGCTCTCGTAAAGCGCGGCGAGGCAGAGGAACACGACGATCAGCGCGACACCGTAAAGGATGGGAGCCTGTCCGGACGACAGACGCTCCTGATACGACTGGCCGGACCAGGCGACATCGATCCCCGGAATTTGGTCGGCGAGCTTTTCGATGATGTCCATCGCCTGTCCTGAGCTCACGCCGGGGGCGCCCTGGCCGTTCAACTCGAATGAGGGATAGCCGAGGAACCGCGAGGAGCTGGTCGGGGTCGTCTGCCAGCTCATCTGCGCGAAGGAGGAGAAGGGAACCATCTGCCCCTGGTTGCTGCGCACGTACCATTGGTCGATGTCGTTCGGCTGTGCCCGGAACGGCGCATCGCCCTGGACGTAGACGCGTTTCACCCGACCCCGGTCGATAAAGTCGTTGACGTAGCGCCCGCCCCAGGCCGTCGAGAGCGTATTGTTGACGTCACTGGCGCTGAGCCCGAGCGCGGCCACGCGCTGCTGGTCGATATTGACCTTGAGGCTGGCGACATCCGGAAGCTCGCTAAGGCGGACCGTGGATAGGTTCGGATTGGAGGACGCCTCGGCAAGGAGGCGGTCGCGCGCCGCGTCGAACTCGTCCTGACTGAGGCCACCAGTGTTGAGCATCTCCATCGTGAAGCCGGTCGATTGGCCGAGTCCGCGGATCGCGCCCGGCACCAGCGCGAACACCTGCGCATCGCGCAGGCCACGGAAGGCGCCCGACGCACGCTGGACAATCGCGTCCGCGGAGTCCTTCTTGGAGGTGCGTTTGTCGAAATCGGCAAGGTTGATGAACGCCTGGCCGGTATTCTGACCGGCTGAACCCTGACCGCCGCCTGCGACGGTGAAGTAGGTGGCGACGTTCCGTTTTTCCGACCCGCGCCAGAAATAATCCTCGACGACCTTCTGGACCTCGCGCGTGCGGGTCATCGTAGCGCCCGCAGGCAGCCGGAATTGTACGGACGCAAAGCCCTGATCCTCTGTCGGTAGGAAGCCGGTCGGCAGCCGGAAGAAGAGCAGGATGAGGATGAGGAACACGCCCGCATAGATGCCAAGGAACAGCCACTTGCGGTCGACAACGCGGGTGACGCTGTGGACGAACCAGTCGCGGAAGCGGTCGAACCCGTCGTTGAACTTGATGCGCCACCGCTCGACCCTGTGGCCAAGGGCCGGCGCCCGGCGTCCGACCCACGTCTCTTCGACGGTGGCATGCGTGCGACGAAGAAGATTGGCGGCAATCGCCGGGCTGAGCGTCAACGCGATGAAGACCGATAGCGCCATGGCCGATACGATCGTCGCGGAGAACTGGCGGTAAATGACGCCGGTCGACCCGCCGAAGAAGACCATCGGCAGGAACACTGCAGACAGCACCAGCGCAATGGCGACAAGCGCCATCTGGATCTGCTCCATCGACGCGACGGTCGCGTCGCGGGGAGTCATCTCCGGATTTTCGTGCATCAGCCGCTCGACGTTTTCCACGACGACGATGGCGTCGTCGACGAGAAGGCCTGTCGCAAGGACAAGCCCGAACAAAGTCATCGTGTTGATCGAAAATCCGAGCGCGTAGAGGATCGCGAAAGTCCCCATCAGCACGACCGGCACAGCGATGAAGGGGATGAGCGTCGCCCGCCAGCTTTGCAGGAAGACGAACATCACGAGCACAACCAGCAGGATCGCCTCGAGCAGGGTCTTCACGACCTCCCAGATCGAAAGCTTGATGAAGTTGGTTGAATCGTTGGCGAAAGCGTAACCGTAGCCAGCAGGCATGCGCGCCGCGATTTCAGTGACTTTTGCCTTGACCAAGGTGGCGGTGCGCAAGGCGTTGGCGCCGGGCTCGAGCGAAATCCCCATACCGGCGCCGGGATGCCCATTGGTACGAATGGTCGCGGCATAATTTTCGGCGCCGAGTTCGACCCGGGCGACCTCCCCGAGGAGCACGCGAGCTCCTGACGGATCGGATTTGACGACAATGTTGCGGAATTGGTCGGCTGTTTGCAGGCGCGACTGGGCCGTGACGGTCGCGTTGAGCATCTGGCCCTGCGGTTGCGGCAGACCGCCGACCTCGCCTGCCGCCACTTCGGTATTCTGGTTCTGGATTGCGCTGATGACGTCGCTAGGCATCAATCCGACGCTCTGCAGCTTGTGCGGGTCCAGCCAGATCCGCATCGCATATTGCGAACCGAAGACGTTGACGTCGCCGACGCCCGGTACGCGCGACAGATCGTCCTGCATGTTCGTCGCGAGCCAGTCGGAAACGTCGAAGTTGGTGCTTTTGTCGGTCTTGTCGAAGATAGCGACGATCATGAGCAGATCGGGTGAGCCTTTGGTGACGGTGACTCCTTGTTGCTGGACCTGCGTTGGCAGGCGGGAGAGCGCCTGCTGGATCTTGTTCTGGACCTGGACCTGGGCAATGTCGGGGTCGACGCCCTTCGCGAACACCGCGGAAATGTTCACCTGGCCGCGAGCGGTCGAGGACGACTGAAAGTATAGCAACCCGTCGATGCCCGTGAGCTGCCGCTCCAGCACCTGAGTGACGCTGCTTTCGAGCGTGGCTGCGGAAGCGCCAGGATAGGTCGCACGAACGTTGATCTGGGTCGGTGCAACGTCGGGATATTGGGCGACAGGCAAAACGGTAATCGCGCCGATCCCCATCAGCATGATGATGATGGCGATCACCCAGGCGAAGATCGGGCGATCGATGAAAATCTTCGACATCAGCTAGCGGCTCTGACCGGCAGTCTTCCCCGCGCCGCCCTGCCGCGCACCGACACGTTGGGGCGCATTGGCCGGCACCGGCTTGATCTCGGCACCATCCTTCAGGTTCGCGGTACCTTGGGTGATGACCTTCTCGCCGGGGGCGAGGCCGCCGGTTACCACCCAGTAGGTGCCTAGCGTCCGGTCCGCCTGAACCGTGCGCTGCACCGCGCGGTTGCCCGGCCCGACTACGAACAAGGTCGCATTGCCCTGCGGATCGCGAGTGACGGCCTGCTGCGGCACGAGGATCGCCGAGGTCTGCACGGCCTGTGCAAACTCGGCGGTTACGTACATACCGGGCAGCAAGATGGACTGCGGATTGGCGAAGCGCGCGCGGACGGTCACGGTCCCGGTGGCCTGGTCGACGATCACCTGGCTGAACTCGACGGTGCCGGAGTAGGCGTAATAGGATCCATCGGGCAGCTTGAGGCGCACCTGAGCGCTGGTCGGCACCGCGCCGCCTTGGGACAGCGCCTGACGCAGCTTCAACAGGTCGGCCGCGGATTGCTGGATGTCGACGTAGACCGGATCAAGCCGAGTGATGGTCGCCAGCGGGTCGGCCTGGTTCGCGGTCACCAGCGCGCCCTCGGTCACGTTGGAGAGGCTGATCCGGCCGCTGATCGGGGCCGGCACCCGGGTGAAGCGCATGTTGACCTGTGCAGCCCGCAAGGAAGCGCTGTTCTGTGCGACGGCGGCATCGGCCTGCCGCGCTGCCGCAACGGCGTCGGTGTAATCCTGCTTGGATATCGCCTCCATCTTCGCGAGCGGCGCGTAGCGCGACGCACGGGTCCGCGCCGCGACCGCATTGGCGCGTGCGCTCTGAAGATTGGCCGACGCTTGTGCCTGCTGCGCCGCGTAGATGCTCGGGTCGATCTGGTAGAGCGTCTGGCCCTGGTGGACGATCGAGCCTTCTTGAAACAGCCGTTTCAAGATGACCCCCGAAACCTGCGGCCGCACGTCGGAACTCTGGAAAGGGGCCACCCTCCCTGGCAGCTCCTGCTGGATCGGGGCACTTCCTTGCTGAACAACGACGAACCCGACGGTCGCTGGGCCGCGCTGACCGGCACGTCCGCCCGCACCTCCGCCCTGCGGATCGCCGCTGCCGCATGCGACCAGCAAGAAAAGCGCCGCAAAGGCGGCGCCATTGCGGCGGCGGGGTGAACTAGGAATCACGAATGGGCGCAATTTCGATTGTCGGTCCGGAATGCAAGGGTTTCGGCCAATAGGCCGCGAAATATGAACGTTCGCGGGCCGGTAGGTTAACTTTAGTCAGGGGCGACCGATCCTTCGACAAACGGGCGGAGAGAACCGACGAGCCACTTGCCGGAACTAGGGAGTCTCGGCACGGTAAACCGAGTTCGATGGAGAAACCTGAATGCATAAGAGCGTGATCGTCGTCGGTTCGTTGGTTTTGGGGGCGGTCGCGCTCGGTCCCTTGTTAGCCGCTGCACCCGATCCTGCGGCCGTCCAGAAGATCGTCGACGCCCGCGTCGCCAAGTACAAGCAGATCGGCAAGGCCAATAAGGCGATCAAGGACGAGCTCGGGCAGGCACAGCCGAAACTAGCGGATGTCCAGGCGAATGCCCGCGTCATCGAAGCGCTCGCGAAGCAGATCCCGAGCTGGTTTCCCCGCGGAACGGGTCAACAGCCCGGCGTGAACAGCGAGGCCCGGCCAATCATTTGGGAACAAGTCCCGACCTTCAGGCAACGGGCGGCGGGCCTTGCGGGCGCCGCGCACCAGGTTGGCGCGGTCGCCGGAACGGGCAATCTCGATGCGACGAAGGCCGCAGCGGCGAACATCGGCCTGGCCTGTAAGGCGTGCCACGACACTTTTCGCGAGAAGAAATGAGCGAGAAAAGGCGGATCAGGCTGTGGGACCTGCCGCTGCGGCTGTTCCACTGGAGCCTGGTCGTCTTGCTTGCGGCGCTGTGGTGGACCGCGGAGAATGACCGAACTGAGCTTCATGAGAAGCTTGGCTACGTCACGCTCGGACTGTTGGTGTTCCGGCTCTACTGGGGCCTCTTTGGAAGCTCGACGGCGCGCTTCAGCCAGTTCGTGAAGGGCCCGCGGGTGATTGCGGAGTACCTGCGTGGAGAGTCACCAGCCAGCGTCGGCCATAACCCGCTGGGCGCGCTCAGCGTCCTTCTGCTGCTCGGGCTGATGATCGTCGAGGTTGGCATCGGCCTGTTCACGCAGGACGTGGACGGGATCGAGGCTGGCTCGCTCGCGCAATATATCAGCTACGAGACCGCCGACCTGGCGCGTGAATGGCACGAATTCCTCTTTAACGTCATCCTCGGCGTGGTCGCGCTCCATGTGCTCGCCATCCTCTTTTACCTCGTCGTGAAGCGCGACAATCTTGTCGGCCCGATGATTACCGGCCGAAAGAGGTTCGATGAGGCGGTCGAATCACCCCGCATGGCATCGCTTGCCAATGCGCTTGTCGGAATCCTCCTATCCGCCGCAATCGCATGGTTCTTGTCGAAAGGGCTGAAGCTCTAACGTCTTATTTCGCCGCCGGCGTGAACAGCAGGTCCTGGTAGTCCCAGCTGAAGTCTGCGGCGGGCGAGACTGGCTTCATCGTGATCCGGTCGACCTTGCCGTCGGCGCCGATCGAGAAGGTCAGGTAGGCGGGTTCGACCCATCCAAGCGTCGGGTTCGTCTTGAACGTGTCATATTGATAGTGGGTCAGCGGCCCTTCCATGCCGCTCGAGTGCGGGAACTCGACGCGTAAGCCCTTGCCGGCCTGGCTGATCTTGATCGTGCCGTACCAAGGGTCGGTATACTCGCCGACGTAACGGTCGAGCGGAAGCGATGGGCCAATCGCCGCAGGCTTGGCCTCGGCCGTCTGCACCTGCTTCGCGGCAGCCTGTAGCCGACCGATCTTCCAGTTGTGGAATTTCTCCGGCCACTGGTTCGGTTGATAGCCGAGATAGTAATCGAGCAGCTCGTCGCGCAGGCCGAGAATGATCTCCCCGTCCTGACTATTGGCGGCGATGAAGATGCCGATATTCTTTTCGGGAAGTAACGCGACGGTCGCCTGTGAGCCGAGCACGGCGCCATCGTGGCTGACGACCTTGGCGCCCCGGTAATCCGAGATGCTCCAGCCGAGGGCATAGAGGCTGAAGTGAGGATTGGTGACGGCGAATTCGGCTGGGAACGGCCGGATCGGGGTCGGCACGACGCCAGCCCACATTTGCGTCGACTGCTCGTCAGAAAAGAGTCGCTTGTCGGCACCCGGGATCGCGCCGTGGCCGAGCTGGGTCAGGAGCCAGCGGCTCATGTCGTTGGCGCTGATCGCGAGCCCGCCAGCCGGCGCCGCATTTTGCGAGATTGTCGCGTCATTGTTCAGCGCCGTTTGCGTGCCGAGCCCCTGGATTGCTCCACCGCTTCGGCTGTGGGGCCGGGCGTGGTTGGGATTTGCGAGATAGTCGGCGACGCTATCGGTCGAATGATTCATGCCGAGCGGCGCGAACACATGGTTCTTGACGTACTGCTCCCACGTCTCGCCGCTGACTTCCTCGATTAGCTGCCCGGCGGCCATGTAAAGGATGTTGTCGTAAGCATAGCCGCTGCGGAAGCTGGTCGCGGGCTTCAGATAACGGATGCGACGCACCGTCTCCTTGCGCGTCAGATTGCTGTTCGGGAGGAACAGGAGGTCGCCCTCGCCGAGGCCCAAACCGCTGCGGTGGACGAGCAGGTCGCGGATCGTCATCTCGCGCGTGACCCACGCGTCGTACATGCGGAAGTCGGGCATGTGGTCGATGACCTTGTCGTCCCACTTGATCTTGCCCGCATCGACCAGGGTCGCGAGCGCCGCGTTGGTGAAGGCCTTACCCGTCGAGCCCGTGAAGAAGATCGTGTCTGCGTCGACTGGCTGGTTGGTGGTGATGTCGCGCACGCCCCAGCCGCGGGCCAGCGTCGTCTTGCCATCCTCGACAATGGTAATCGTTACGCCAGGCACGCCGAAAGCCTTGCGAAGCTCTTCGACGCGCTGATCGAAGCCCGGAGGAGGGGCCGCAGCCGCACTTGTTGCGGCGAGCACCAGACTGATTGCCGTGAACGCACGCACGCATGGCTTCAACATGTGGCTTACTCCTGGATCGGGAAAGGTTGCGGCTCCGGCGTCTGCGGGCCCTGGGTCAGCTTCCACACGCCGACCGTGACGAGCGGGAGGATGAAGGTCGCGAGCAGGATGTAGGCGAGCGCGCGATATCCGTTGGCGATCAGCGCTACCAGGCCGAACCGGCTGGCAAGGAACATGCAACCGGCGAGCACGACGATCGCGATGCTCAGTCGCTGGCGATGAGTGAGCGCGTCCCCTCGACGCGCCTCCCAGGCGTGACTGATGCGCTCGTTGATCGCATGGACCGAGCTGGTCCCGCTTTCGAGCAATGCCGAGAAGATCATGGCCTGAAAGAGCAGATGAAAGGCCGGGATCCCAATCCGCTGGAGCATGAAGTCCGAAGGCAGCGTGGCGGCCTGCACTTCCGGATAAAAGGCGACCATCGGAATGAAGAACAGCAGGGCCGGGAGCATCGTCAGCGGTCCCGAGACCACCCCAGCAATGGCGGCGTCCCGATCGCTGACGAGGTGGCGCAGCACGGGCAGGATCACGACCGCGCCGATGATATTGTAGCCGAAATAGGTGAGGCCGCTCAGCGCCCATCCCGACGTGTCATGGTGGACGGCGAACCCGGCGGGTATGCGCGTCCCGAACTTCCACAGCGCGAGCACGATGAACACGGCGTAGATCGCGTAGAGGTAATAAGAAACGTCGCGGAACAGGCGCTCAACCGCCTTGTTCCCGAACGCCACGATCCCCGCGATGCAGAGCGCGAGCGCGAGTGTTCCGACCCAGACTGGGGCGTTGAAGACTGCGCTGCCGATGGCGCCGGCAGCGGCGCCGTAGACGGCCAGGATCAGGACGACGAAGAGCAGGTATGCGAGCTCGAACAGGTGCCAGGCGGGCCCCAGCAGCCGCTTGAAAAAGCTCTTGTAGTCGAACGCCTGGAAGCGTCGCGCAAGGACGAAGGTCAGCGAGCAAAAGATGCTGAAGAGCAGTGTTGCGAACAGGATCGCGTACAGGCCGCCCCACGGCCCTTGCGAAAGGAAGAATTCGGCAAGCTCACGGCCGGTGGCATAGCCGCCGCCGATCACCACAGCTTTCACGCCGAGGCCTGGAAGGATCCACCGCGTGAAACGGCTGGCTGTCGCGTCGGACTTCAATTGCCCAGGCATGCATCGATCAATGTTGCGAAATCGGGCCCGCCACGAATGGGGTCTGCGACAGGCAAGCCGAGGCGTACTGATTCCTTGGCCATGGCGGCGAGCGCCTCGGCTTGCGTGAGGCCGCTAGTGTTCAAGCTCACCCCGCCAACACGGATCGCCGGATTCGTGCGCCGGCCAAGTTGGATGGTGAGGTCGATGATCTCATCGACGCTCGGAACGACAAAGGCCTCGTCGCCAAGCAGGCGCGTCCGAGTCGGGTCATGGCAAACCACAAGAACGTCGGGCTGGCTTCCGTGGAGGAGGGACATCGAAACGCCGGAGAAGACGGGATGAAGGATCGAGCCCTGACCCTCAATGATGTCCCAATGGTCGTCAGCTCCGTCCGGCGACAGCAGCTCCGCAGCCCCGGCTGCGAAATCGGCGACCACCGCGTCCATCGGTATCCCGGATCCTGCGATCATGATCCCGGTCTGGCCCGTCGCCCGGAAGTCGGAATCGATGCCTCGCTCCGCAAACGCGCGGGCAATGGCCAGGGCCGTATATTTCTTGCCGAGAGCGCAATCGGTTCCAACCGTTAGCAGCCTCTTGCCACGGCGCTTCAGGCCGGTCCCGATCGGGATTGCATCGGGTGGTTCGCGCACATCAATGAGCTGCCGCCCGGCCCGCCTCGCCGCCTCGCGAAGCACGGAAATCTCGCCAAGGCGCGCGTGCATCCCGCTGATGATGTGAAGCCCGGCGTCCAGCGCTTCGAGAAGCGCCGGGATCCACTCGTCGGCGATGAATCCACCTGAATTCGCCACACCGATGACCATCGACTGCGCGCCGCGCGATCGCGCTTCGGCCGGGGACAGCCTGGCAAGCCCGGTCGTCACCGTCGCATGCGGCAGTGCATACTCACCGATACAACGGTCGGCGGCCCAGTCGCGGAGCCCGAATGCAGTCTTGGCGTAGCCTGCCTCGGTCGTGTCGCCGAGGAACAATAGGTATGGAGAGGGGAGCCCGGAAGCGGTGTGCTGGGCAAACGACACATCGCGAGCGGACGCCCCTCTCATCGGCTCAGTACTCGGCCCCGATTGTGAGGCCGATAGTCCGCGGCCGAACCGTCGTAACGAGGATCTGATTAGCGCCGGTCCCGCCAAGATTGACCGGGATTGCGGTCGGATAGCCCGACGCATTTATCGCGCCGTTGCTGTCTAGAAGGTTGCGCACGTAGGCCTGCACGTTGAACCGCCCGAAATCGAGGCCGGCACGCAAGTCGATAGTCGTGTAGCCGCGGAGTCCGATCTGCTTGCCGAATGCCGCCCGGTACGCGGCATTGAAGCCCGCCTTCTGCGAACTCTGGCTATGGATGTTGCCCCCGACGGACGCTCTCACGTTGCCGCTGAGATCCCAGCGGTAATCGGCTGACAATGTCCCCGAGACGCGCGGGATGAACGGCAAGTCGTCGCCCGCGAGGCCGCCGGTCAGGTTGGCGCCTGAGCCGTTAGTCGTATCGTCGCGGAGGTATGCCCTCGTCCAGGCGAGATTGGCGGAGATGTCGAGCCCTAGCACGGGCCGGATGGTCATCGTGCCTTCTGCACCATAGGTCCGGGCTCGGCGTCCGTTGGCGTTGATGCCAACCGGTCCCGCATTAGTGTTGACGGTCGTCAGGATCAGGATGTTTTTCCAATCGATGTAGAAGCCTGAAACATCGAGCGCGAATACGCCGTCACGTGACTGCGTCTTGAGGCCCGTTTCGTAGCTTACCAGGGTGTCGGCATCGAACTCGGTCGGGAAGCCTGCGGGTGCGCCGACTGGAACGAAGTTCGGTCCGCCCGGGCGATAGCCCTTGGCAACCCGCGCGTAGATCGCCGTGTGGTCGTTGAACTCATATCGCGGCGAGATATTCCAGGTGAACACGCTCTGTGACGAGCCGCCGCTCGTCGGGTTGCCGTTGCCGAGCTGGACGACGTTCTGGAAGCTGCTCTGCTTGTTATGGCTGAAGCGGCCGCCAAGGTTGAGGTCGAACTTAGGCCCGAAGTGGAACGTCCCGTTCACATAACCCGCGATTTCCTTGTACTTGGCCTGGATCTCGGCCGTGACAAAGTCGGTGAAGGTGAACGGTCCGAAGGTCCCGGCGGTCGGAATGAAGGCCTGGGTGCTGATCGTGAAAGGCAGGAACGCCTGGTCCAGGCCGGTGTCTTCATGAGTGTAATAAACGCCTGCCACCCAGTCGAAGAACTTGGACTTGGGCGAGACCAGCCGCGCTTCCTGCGTAAATTTCTTCACGCTTGCGTTGTTGACGAAAGCGAGGCCGACAGAATTGGGCGCAGTGGGCGCGTAGATGACATTGGCCAATCCGCGAGCGGAATTGGTCGAGATGTCGAACAGCTGGTCCTGCTTCTGGGTGCTGAAGCTGGTGACCGAAGTAAGTGAAGCGAAGCCGAAGTCATAATCCAGCGTCCCGGCATACACGCGGTAATCGATGTCGTGCTTCTCCGGGATGAGCTCGTAACGCAGCTTGTGATCGCCCGAGAACTGGTTCGTTAGCGGGTTCACCGGCTTAAGCGTGACAGGATCCGCGGCGAAGGAAGATGGCGAATCAGCGTGGATGTTCTGGGCAAGCGCGAACAGCCTGATCTTCAGGTCGTCGGTTGGCTTGAACAGGAGCGAGGCGCGACCGCCATAGCTCTTGGTTTCGTCGACGTTCTTGCCGCTCCGCCCGACGGTATCCACGTAGCCCGGCGTATCATGGTAGTAGCCGCTGGCCCTGAAAGCCATTTTGTCACCCAGGGGTACATTGGCCACCAGGTTGACGACCGGCCCTATGTCGCCGCCATTGACCGCTTCGAAGCCCGCCTGTCCGCGAAGTTCCAGCCTGGATGTCGATGGCTCGTTAGTGATGAACCGCAGGACGCCGCCCAGCGAGTTCGACCCGTAGAGCGTGCCCTGGGGACCGCGCAGCACTTCGACACGGTTCAAGTCGAACGTGTCGAAGTCACCCGCCAGAATCGCGCCGTTGGAGAGGCTTCCGCTTGCTCCGAACGGGACGTCATCAACATAAACGGCGACCGTCGATCCGACGGACCCGGTGTTGATACCGCGCAAGATGAGGCGCGACTGGCCGGGATTGTCCTGTGTGACGTTGAGTCCGGGAACGAGCTGCGAATAATCGATGAAGCTCTTGGCCTGCTGTTGCTCGAGCGTCGCGCCGCCGATCACGGAAACCGATTGCGGAACTTCGATCAGGGTCTGCGCGCGGCGTGTGGCCGTGACGATGATCGCTTCACCATCCTTCGCTGCCGGCTGCTGTGGAGGTGGCGCCGGCGGATTTTGCGCAAGTGCGGCGGTGCTACATGCCAGCAACGCGGCTGAAACCAATAAGCGTGCTCTCGTCCCCGAAGTCATTGTGCTTCTCCCCTTGAATTCGCGCTCGCGTAGTGCGGAGCATTGGCTCCATGTCGCGCCGAGCAAGCGCTGAATGGTTGTTGATCCCGTGTGTCAGCCATTGGCGGCGAGTCCTTCAGGCACCCCCGCAAACGCAGAGCGGTCGGCGATGCGCGCCGCTTCAACCGCGCGAGCCCGGCGGTCGAGCGAAAGCAGGATGACGGCGGCTACCGATGCAACGCCGGTCAGCAGCAGGAAGAATACCGGCGGCCGGAAGCTGCTGTACCATGAGCCGATGAAGCCGGCGGTCATGCTGCCGGTGAAGATGGCCAGGTACCAGGCCGCGACGGTGGTTGCGCCGAGTTTCGGCGGTGCCAGCCGCGCGAAAAGCCCGAGTCCCGTCGGAAGGATGTAGAGCTCGCCCAGCGTAAGGACGAAGAAATAAGCGACAACCCACCACCAGCTCGCGCCGGTCGGGTTTACTGCCGCGGCGATGGCCAGCAGCGCGTAGGCCCCGCCGACGATTATTGCGCCGACGGCCATCTTCTGGAGCGGCGAATGTTCGGCTCCGGCAGCGGCCCTGCGCTTCCAGCGCGCGAGCAGGAGGGGAGTCAGGCCGATGACCAGCAGCGGGTTCAGTGACTGGAACCAGGTCATCGGGATTTCGCGATCGCCGACGTGCCGGTTCGCGCTTTCGATCCACAGCGCGACGGTGTTGCCGACCTGTTCGTAGGCCCCGCGGAAGACCGTGACCGCGAGTCCGACACCGAGCAGCAGCATGAAGGCGTCCCGCCAGCTTCCTGACGGTTGAGTCATGGGCTCAGCCGGAACGGCCTTGGCTTGCGATTCAGGGAGGTAGCGGCCGCCCCACAGATAAATGAGGAGCCCGGCGAGCATGCCGACGCCGGCTGCGCCGAACCCGTAATGCCAGCCGTAAGTTTCGCCGAGCGTCCCGCACACCAAAGGCGCGAGGAAGCCGCCGACGTTCACGCCGACATAATAGACGTTGTAGGCCCAGCCGCGGCGCGGGTCGTCCGGCCCGTAGAGGTCATTGATCTGGCTCGGCAGGCTCGGAAGGAACAGGCCGTTGCCGACGGCGATGGTCGCCAGCGCGAAATAGAACAAAGGCTCGAACGCCATCATGAAATGGCCCGCGGCCATTGTGGTCGCGCCGATGATCACAGCCCACTTCTTGCCGAGATAGCGGTCCGCGATCGCGCCGCCGACGATCGGCGTGAAGTAAGCGAACGACGTATAGGTGCCGTAGATCAGCGAGGAATGCTCCTGCGAGATCAGCAGCTGCTTGGTCATGTAATAAACAAGCAGCGCCCGCATCCCGTAGTAGGAGAAGGTCTCCCACATGTTCGTCAGGAACAGGATCGTGAGCCCGCGCGGCTGGCCGAACCAGTTCGACGGCGCGGGTGCGGTGCTCATGCCGCCGCCCTCGATCCCCAGACATCGTCGGGACACCAGATGGTTCCGTCGCGATACTCGCAGCCGGGCGTGCGGTCTTCGCGCAGGAAGGTCGGGCCATCCAGATC
>JAFBAM010000249.1 GCA_019247755.1 Sphingomonas sp. | reverse complement strand
GCGGAGCGAAATCTGCATCAGCCGGTCGACAAGTTGCTGATCGTACTGGCGGAGGATGACGTCGGTACGGTTCACGAGCGTCACGTGGCTTCCGAATTGGTGGAAGATGCCGGCAAACTCATTGGCGATGTAGCCGCCGCCGACGATCACGATGCGTTTGGGGAGCGTTTCGAGATGAAAGACCTCATTGGAGCTGATGGCATGCTCGGCGCCTGCGATCGTCGGCATGACTGGAGCCGCCCCAGTTGCAATGAGGATTTTCTCGGCGGTCACTTCCTTCCCGCTGGCGAGGCGGATCGAATTCGGGCCAGTGAGCTCCGCGCGTTCGTGGAAGATCGTGACCTCATGATTGGTCAGCGTGTCGGTGTAGGCGCCCTCCAACCTGCCGACCTCCGCAAGCACATTGTCGCGCAAGGTCGGCCAGTCGAACCGTTTTGTGGGCACGTCCCAACCGAACATTGCCGCATCGTCGAGATCCTCGGCGAAGTGCGCGCCGTAGACCAGCAACTTCTTGGGCACGCAGCCGCGGATCACGCATGTGCCGCCGACCTTATGCTCCTCGGCAATGGCAACGCGCGCGCCATAGGCGGCCGAAACGCGCGCTGCGCGCACGCCGCCCGAGCCGGCGCCGATTACAAAAAGGTCGAAGTCAGCCATTCAATTTCTCCAGTCCACGCCTTCTCGCTGAATCCAGCGGCGCGCTCCAATCACTTGTCGGCATTGTTCCGATGCCGCGGCTCACTTCGCGGCGCGAGCCAGACGGCGCGGTCCTTGAAGTCGGCCGTGATCAGGAAATTCTTCAGGATCGCCGTCCCGACATTCATGTCGTTGTGGCTCGGCTGGTCGTCGATATTGGCCGGGATGTTGTGGAATTTGCGTCCCGCGACCTCCAGCGTGCCGAGCCGCACGTAATCGCGCTGAATCGCGCCGCCGATGCCGCCGCCCTCCCGCTTGCCGATGATCTTGAGGTGGAGCTTCTTCGCAAGGTCCCGCGAAATCATCACGTCGCTGCCGTTGCCGAGATCGAACTCCGCCTGAACTTCGAGGCCATTTGCCCGGACCGGAATACTCTCGATTCCCGCATGCGCCGAAAGCCCAAGCTTCTGCCCGGGCGGGGTCACGACCTTGTCAGCAACCGCGATCGTCCCGCCATTGATATCGATTGAGAGGCGCGCGGCGTCGAACAGTTCGCGGCCAACGATGGCATGCGTCGGCCGTTTTATCAGTCGCGTAGAAAGGTCGGTAAGGTCGAGCACGACCACCGCCTCGGGATGAAGTTCGACGTCGAGTGCCTTCAGGGTCACGCCCTCAACGATCCGCGCCTGTTCGCTACCTGCGGAGCCCTTGATCACTTGAGGCGTCCCCACGGCGAACTTCGCCTTCGCCGCAAGCGCGGGGTCTACGATCGTGCCTTCGGCACCGCTGTCGAGAAGTGCCTCAGTCTCGACCCCGTTCACGGTCGCTGGGATGAACAGCCGCCCGTTGAAGAATTTGAGCGGCTCAGCGGCCACCGAGCTCGCCGCCGCGAGCACCGACGCCGCGACAAGCGCTCGAATCAAAGGCCTGCCCTCTCAATCAAAGCGCGCGTTGATGCGTCGAGGATTTCCTCATCTGAGCCCTCGGCCAGCTGCCGAGCGATCTCCTTACCAAGCTCGACCCCAAACTGATCGAAAGGATTGATCCCGAGCAGCACCGCGTTGGCGAACGTACGGTGCTCGTAGAAGGCGATCAGCGCACCGAGCGACCGAGCATCCAACCGGTCAAGCAGGATCGTGGCGCTCGGACGATTGCCTGGGTAGCTTCGTTGCGGATCGTCGCTTTGCCGCCCCCGCATCAGCGCCGCGCCCTGCGCGAACGCATTGAGCAGGAGCATTCGATGATGCTCCGGGTCCTGTGCGTCGTCGGACTCGCGCACAGCAACGAATTCGACGGGCATCAGCACCGTACCCTGGTGCAGGAGCTGAAAGACCGCGTGCTGGGCGTCGGTCCCGGTCCCACCCCAGGTGACGGGTGCCGTCGGCTTGCCGACAGCCTTGCCGTCAGTCGTCACCGATTTGCCGTTCGACTCCATCTCCAGCTGCTGAAGGTAGAATGGAAGCAGTCGCAGCCGTTCGTCGTAGGCGAACAAGCCGCGCGTCTGGCAGCCGACCTGCTCGGCGTAGAGACGGTCGGCGAAGGCGGCGATCAGCGGAATGTTCTCGACTGTGTCGGAAAAGCGGAAATGCCGGTCCATCTCGGCCGCTCCCTCCAACAGCCCCTCGAATGCATCCCAACCAAGCGCGAATGCCGCACTCAGTCCAACCGAGCTCCACAGCGAGTAACGTCCGCCCACGCCCTCGCCGAACTGCAGGATGCGCGTTTCGTCGATGCCTTGATCGAGCGCCGCTTCTGGCTTGGCCGTTACCGCGATCAGTCGCCCGTCGGGGTCATCGACCCCGGCTTCCCGCAGCCAGGCTCGCGCGGCTTCCATGTTGGTCAGGGTCTCGAGCGTCGTGAAGGTCTTCGAGGCCACGACCACGATGGTCGTCGCCGGATCGAGCGTCCTCACCACGTCGTCAAAAGCAGCTCCGTCGATGTTGGACAGGAAGCGCACATTGAGTGCGGAGGCTCGACGCCCGAGCGCGTCGACCAGAAGATGCGGACCGAGCACGGATCCACCAATGCCTATGTGCAAAATGCCGGTGACCGCGCCGAACGCCCCGGCCTCGATCGCATCGACCAGCGCGCGCATCCGCTGGCGCCGGGCGGTCGCGAGATCAACATCCCGTGGCGAACCGCTGCCGCGCTCCGCCATGTGTGTGGCCGCCCGGCCTTCGCTTGGGTTCACGACCTCGCCAGCAAACAGTGCGTCACGAGCGGCCGAAAACCCCCGCTCCTCCGCACGCTTGGCAAAATCGCCGAGAACCGAGCGGTCGAGGTGAGTCTTGGACCAATCGAAGTAGATTCCGGCCGCTTCGAAGCTGAGCTTGCTCAAACGGTCCGGCTCGGCCTTGAACAGCTCGTCGAGCCGCGGAAGCGAAGCATCTGTCATCGCGCCGCACATAGTGGCCAGGCAGCGATTTGCCACCCCGGCTTGACCTCGCGCTTCACGCCGGAAACAAGCGGCAATGGCGACGCAATCCTCCCGCAAGCAACGAGCGGGACCGACACGGCAGCAAAAGAAGGACAGCGCAGCCTCTCTCGCTCGGTTTGTGCTGATCGTCGCCATTCTCGCCTGGACATTCCGGAGCTTCGTCGCCGCTCCTTTCAGCATTCCGTCAGGCTCGATGCTGCCAACGCTCTACATCGGTGACTATCTGGTAGTTTCGAAATGGCCGTACGGCTTCTCCCGATACAGCTTCCCATTCGGCGTGCCTGCCTTCTCTGGGCGTATTCTGGCGGGAGCGCCGAAGCGCGGCGACGTCGTGGTGTTTCGCCACCCGACGGAGAATTCGGACCTCATCAAGCGCGTCATCGGGCTTCCCGGCGACACCGTCGAAGTCCGGAGCGGAAACGTCATCCTTAACGGCCGGGCCGTCCCTAGAGCGCCGCTTTCGCCGATCGGCATCCCGATCAGCGGCAACAGCCCCTGCCGAGCCGTGCCCCCGGCGAAAGCCGCAGTGGCCGTCCTTTCCGGCAACCGGCCCTTCTGCGTCTATCGCGCCTACCTCGAAACGCTTCCCGGCGGACCCAGCTACACTGTACTCGACCAGGTCGATAACGGGATCGCCGACGATTTCACGAGGACGATCGTTCCGGCCGGCCGAGTTTTCCTGATGGGCGACAACCGCGACGATAGCCTCGACAGCCGCTTCGACCGATATGCTGGAGGGGTAGGCATGGTGCCGATGGAAAATCTGATCGGCCGCGCTTCCTTCACTTTCTGGTCGACCGACGGGGGTGCGTCCTACTTCATGCCATGGACTTGGTTCACGTCGCTGCGCGGGAGCCGCCTCGGCAACACCTATACGGGGAAGGCCGAGTGAAGGAGAACGTCCGCGACTTCGTCCGGGACAAGCTGGGACACCAAGCCAACAACCTCGCGCTGTTCGAACTGGCGTTCACGCATTCGAGCGTAGGCAACAGCAATTATGAGCGGCTCGAGTTCCTCGGCGATCGGGTGCTCGGCATGGTCATCGCGACCGCTCTTTACGAACGCTATCCCAATGAACCTGAGGGCAATCTGTCGAAGCGCTACAATGCGCTGGTCGACCGCGAGACTTGCGCCGAAAATGGTCGCGAGATCGGTGTCCCGAACTTGATCCGCCTAGGCAAACAGGCACGTGAGGACGGCGCCAGCCAGAGCGAGAATGTCGTCGGCGATGTAATCGAGGCCCTGATCGGTGCCCTGTATCTTGATGGAGGTGTCGATGTTGCCCGCCGCTTCATCCTGAAACTCTGGGAGCCTGATCTTGCGATGCAGCGGCGTGCACCCCAGCACCCGAAGTCGGCGCTTCAGGAATTGGCGGCTGCCAAGGGCGTGAAGGCGCCAGTCTACGAGGTCGTTTCGCGCACCGGCGCCCATCATGCGCCCCAATTCACCGTGCGTGTGGTTGTGCCGAAGCTCGGCGAAGCAAGCGCCGAAGGGGCGAGCAAGCAGGAGGCGGAAACCGCAGCCGCGGCGGCGTTGTTGTCCCGGCTGAAATGACGGAATCACTGCAGAAAGCAGGCTTTGCGGCCGTGATCGGCGCGCCGAATGCCGGCAAGTCGACGCTGGTCAATGCGCTGGTCGGGCAGAAAGTCGCGATCGTCAGTCCCAAGGCGCAGACAACGCGCGCCCGGCTGATGGGCATCGCCATTCAGGACGAGGCGCAAGTCCTGCTCGTCGACACGCCGGGCATCTTCGCTCCGCGGCGGCGTCTCGACCGCGCGATGGTCACTGCCGCCTGGACAGGCGCAGAAAACGCTGACCTGATCCTCCTCGTGATCGACGCGTCACAGAAGGTGCGCGACGAAGTCCTTCAGGGCCTGGAAAGGCGAGAGCATCCGTTATTCCTCTCGCTCAATAAGATCGACCTCGTAAAGAAGCCTCAGCTCCTCGCCCTCGCGTCCGATCTCACGGCGCGCCTCAACCCCGACAAAGTGTTCATGATCAGCGCCACGGAAGGCGACGGCGTTGCCGATCTCAAGCAGGCGCTCGCCGGCGCAATGCCCGTTGGGCCGTGGCTCTATCCGGAGGATGAGGTCTCGGATGCGACCGACCGGATGATCGCCGCCGAGCTGACTCGCGAGCAGATCGTCAACCGGCTGCATCAGGAATTGCCCTACGCCACCGCGATCGAGACCGAGACATGGGAGGACCGCGCCGACGGCTCGACCTCAATCCGCCAGCAGATCCTGGTCGAACGCGACAGCCAGAAGGCGATCGTCATCGGCAAGGGAGGACGCCGCCTCAAGGAGATCGGCGCCGCTGCACGCGAGGAAATCGCCCAGCATCTCGGCCGGCCGGTGCACCTGTTCCTGCACGTAAAGGTCAACCCACGCTGGGACCAGGACCGCGGCCTTTACCGCGAAATCGGGCTGGATTGGTCGGACTGAAGCAGTTCGTCCACCCACGCGGGCACTACCTCCCCCGCCCTGCCCGTACGGCTTTCGTCGAACATGTAGCTGCCGAGGCTCGGTTCGAGGTTGATCTCCAGAGTCTTCGCTCCGCAATAGCGCGCGGTCTGCACGAACCCCGCGGCCGGATAGACCGCGCCCGACGTCCCGACCGACACGAACAGGTCTGCGCGCTGAAGCGCCTCCTCGATCCGCTCCATCTCGTACGGCATCTCACCGAACCAGACGATGTCGGGCCGAATGCGCCCTCGCTCACCGCACGAGGGACACGACGCTTCCTCGCCCATCGGCCCGCTCCAGCCGAAGCGCTCATCGCACGCGAGGCACCAGGCGCTGGTCAGTTCTCCGTGCATGTGGAGCAGTCGCTTCGACCCGGCGCGCTCATGCAAATCGTCGACGTTCTGCGTAACCAACAGCAGTTCGCCCGGCCATTCGGCATCCAGCCGCGCCAGCGCCTCATGCGCGGCATTCGGTTGTACGGTACCCAGCTTCTCCCGTCGCGCATCATAGAATTGATGCACCAGCGCGGGATCGCGTCGGTACGCCTCCGGCGTACAGACATCCTCGACACGATGCCCTTCCCACAGCCCATCAGGGCCCCGGAACGTCGCCAGCCCGCTCTCGGCGGACACCCCCGCTCCGGTCAGGATGACGATGTTGCGAATGCCGCTGAAGTCCATGGCGCGGGCCTAGAGCTTCCGCCCGAAGCGCGGAAGTCACTTGCGCGACTCGTTGGCAAGTGATTGTTGCGCTTCCGGACCGACCCAGCGGCCCCTTTTTTGAGGAGGTCTCACATGCACAAGGCGATTCCGGTCACACTCGCGGCCCTCGCCGCGCTATCCGCTAGCGGCTGTACCAAGGGCGCGGAAGCGTCAGTCGATACCGCGAAAATTTCCGACGGCATCAAGGCGCAGGAAGCGCAGTGGGTGAAAGACTACGCGGCCAAGGACATGAACGCCCTTGCAGGCCATTATGCCGACGATGCCGCGCTTGCCGGCCCGGGCGACCCGGTCGCAACCAGCGATGCAGAGCGTCGTAAGCTTCTACAAGCCTTCGTCACCGATCCAAACCTCAAGCTGTCCTTTTCCTCCGACCGGGTGGAAGTCGCCCAGTCCGGCGATCTGGCATCGAGCCGCGGTCATTATTCGCTGACCACGACTGACAAGGCGACCAACAAGCCGGTCGATAGCGCGGGCACCTATCTGACCGTCTACAAGAAGCAGCAGGATGGCAGCTGGAAGGCGGTCGAGGACTTCATCACGCCCGGACCGGCACCCGCCGCCGCGGCAACGGCTGCAGCGAAATAGAGAAAACAACGTTGTTGCGGATATGAGCGAGGGGCGTATCCGCATCGGCATCGGCGGCTGGACTTATCCGCCGTGGCGCGGGACCTTCTACCCGGAGAAGTTCCCGCAAGCTAATGAGCTCGAATATGCGGCCAGCAAGCTCGGCGCGATCGAAATCAACGCGACCTTCTACTCACGCCAGAGCCCGAAAAGCTGGGAGAAGTGGGGCAATAGCGTTCCCGACGGCTTCCAGTTCGCGATAAAGGGTTCGCGCTACTGCGTGATGAAGTCGAAGCTGGCTGAGGGCACCGAGGGGATCGCCAATTTCTTCGCTCAGGGGCTTGCAGCGCTCGGGCCCAAGCTCGGCCCGATCATGTGGCAGTTCACCCACTATCGCCGCTTCGACCGCGACGACATCGCCGGCTTTATCGACCTGCTTCCGTCCGAGCTCGATGGGATCAGGCTACGCCATGCGATCGAGCCTCGCCACAGGAGTTTCGAGGACGACAAATTCTTCGACCTTTGCAAGGCGCGCAATATCGCGATCGTCCATGAGGACTCGGATGATTATCCGCTCATCGAAGCGGACACGGCCGATTTCACCTACGCCCGGCTCCAGCGAATGAGCGAGGAAGTGCCCTCGGGCTATGACGCGAACTCCCTCGACAGCTTCGCCACGAAGGCGAAGAAATGGCGAGCCCGCGGCGACGCCTACATCTTCATGATCAACGGCGCGAAGGTCCGTGCGCCGGCCGCTGCACTGGGCCTTCAGGACAGGCTCGAACTTAATTTGCGTTAACAGCAGTAAAGTGCTCTAGGGCCGCTCCGGAACGACGCCGCTGGTGCTGGCGTCTTCGCCGGCTAACGGCGACGCCGTTCCCTATGAAGCGGAAAGCAGGGGCTTTCCGCATGAGTGGGGGAATATACATGCGCAAATTTATGCTGGGTGCGCTTGGCGCCGCAACAATGATGCTGTCAGTGCCGGCCGCGGCGCAGGATCTACCGCTGGTCGGCGGCGATTATTGGGACGTCACTTCCGTCAAGATCGACGACGGCCATTTCGGCGATTATGCCGACTTCCTGGCGAGCACCTTCCGCAAGGAGAATGAGTTCGCCAAGTCGAAGGGCTGGATCAAGGCCTATTACATCTTCAGCAACGTCAATAATCGCGCCGATGAGCCCGACCTGTACCTAGTGACGGTCAGCGACCATGTCGCGACACCCGCCGAGCAAATTTCCCGCAACAAGGAAATGAATGCCTATCTGGCGACGGATGACCGGAAGCAACTCGCAGGCAGCGGGCAGCGCGCGACCTATCGCCACATCACGGCCGACATGCTGCTGCAGCAGCTGGTGTTTCAGCATTAAGTACAAGGGAGAGCGTCGTGCGATTGCGCGGCGCTCTCCCTTTCGCCATGAAATGGCAGCATGCGCACTGCCGATCAGCCGATCCGGATAAGTCTGATCGCCCCCAACGGGCGGATGGGCAAGGCGATCGCCAATGCGGTCGCAGACAATCCCGAATTCGCGATCGACCAGGATCATGCCGACGTCCTCGTCGATTTCTCCGCGCCCGACGCGCTCGAAGCGAGCCTCGACCGGGCGATCGCGGCCAACGTCCCAATCCTCGTCGGTACGACCGGGCTTCAGCCCGAGCACCATGAGACGATCGCCAAGGCTGCGGAACAGGTCGCGGTCATCTACGCGCCCAACACCTCGCTCGGCATCAACCTGCTGAGGCAATTGGTCGAGGAAGC
>JAFBAM010000224.1 GCA_019247755.1 Sphingomonas sp. | reverse complement strand
CCCTTGCTTGCGGATGCATTGTCGGCACTCGATCGGGCACTGATCGAAGCGAGCGAGGCCGAAGACCGGATCGCGCGGGCCGCTGAAGCGATGGCCTTCGACCCGGCGCGGCTCGAGCAGGCCGAGGCGCGGCTGTTCGACATCCGCCGGCTTGCGCGGAAGCACCGGGTCGAGCCGGACCAGCTCGCAGCACTGGGAGCACAGATGCGCGAGCAGCTCGCGCTGATCGAAGCCGGCGGCGAACGCATCGCCGAACTAGACGGACAGCTCCTTGCGGCTCGCGACGCTTACGCCTTAGCAGCGGGCGAACTGTCGAATCGGCGTCATCAGGCGGCATCGCGGCTGGACGCTGCTGTGGCGTCGGAACTGGCCCCGCTGAAGCTTGATGCCGCGCGGTTCCGGACTGCGATTGCAGCGGCGGAACCCGGACCTGCAGGGACCGACCGGGTCGATTTCGAAGTCTCGACCAACCCCGGCGCGCCGTTCGGTCCGCTGACGCGCATCGCCTCCGGCGGCGAACTGTCGCGCTTCATCCTCGCCTTGAAGGTCGCGTTGGCCGAAGCGGGCAGCGCCTCGACCATGATCTTCGACGAGGTCGATCGCGGGGTCGGCGGCGCAGTCGCCAGCGCGATCGGCGAACGGCTCGCGCGCCTGGCCGAGCAATCCCAGGTGCTGGTCGTCACCCATTCGCCGCAGGTCGCGGCGCGGGCGTCCCACCATTACCGCATTGAGAAGAGCCACGGCCCAGACGGCACCCGCACTAACGTTCGCAAGCTCAACGCCGAAGAGCGGCGCGAGGAGATTGCGCGGATGCTGTCGGGAGCCTCGGTGACGGAGGAGGCGAGGGCCCAGGCGTCGCGCCTGCTCGACGCTGCGTGACGGCTTATGTTGCGCTCCTCCGCGGCGTGAATCTGGTCGGCAAGAGCACGCTGAAGATGGCTGACCTCAAGGCCATCGCCGATGAGCTGAATCTTGAGAAGGCGCGGACCTATATCGCCAGCGGCAATTTGCTCTTCGTCAGTGAAAAACCCGAAGAAAAGCTCCGCGAACTGCTGGAAGATCGCATGCAGTCTCACATGGGCAAGCAGGTGCGGGTCATGCTCCGAACGGCGAAGGAGATGGCCGCAGTGGTGAAGGCCAACCCTTTTCCGGACGGCCGCGGCAACAACGTCCAAGCCTTTTTCCTGAACGAGAAGCCGCCGAAGGACCTGCTCGATACGGTCCGCAACAGGGCCGACGACGAGCGCGTCGCGGCGGGCAAGCGCGAGGTCTATGTCGCCTACGGCGAAAAGGGTATCGGACGCTCGCGCCTGCGAATCCCGGCGGCCGAGGCCGGGACCGCACGCAACATGAACACCGTGGCCAAGCTGGCCGAGTTGGCGAGGGAGTTGGAATGAGCAAGGACCGCGCGATCCCGCACAATTTCGAGGGCGAGGAGCTGGAAAGCGTCTTCGTCGGCCGCCGCGACGGCGCTGCCCGGCCGACCGTCATCTTGATCCCGACTGTGATGGGCGTCTCAGACCTCGAAAAGGGCTTTGGCCGCCAGTTGGTCGAGCTCGGCTATAACTCGCTGGTCGCCGACGTGTTCGGCAAGAAATTCCACGGCGCGCCTCGCGACACGATGTTCGGCGAGTTGAACCGGCTGAAGAGCGATCGCGCTGCGCTTCTTCGCCGGATGCAGCATGTGCTGGAGCTCGCTCGCGGGCAAAGCGAAGTGCAGGGCGATCATGTCGTGGTCGCGGGCTATTGCTTCGGCGGCATGTGCGCGCTCGACCTGGCGCGGAGCGGCGCAGACATTCTCGCCGCGGTCAGCTTCCACGGTCTGTTCGACCCGCCCGGCCTGCCCGCGCAGAAGATCAAAGCGAAGGTCGTCGCCTTTCACGGCTGGGACGATCCGATGGTCCCGCCAGAGAAGGTCGTGGCGCTGGGCCAGGAGCTTACCGAAGGCGGATCGGACTGGCAGATCCACGCTTATGGTCACGTCGGCCACGGCTTCACGAACCCGCACGCGGCGTCACTCCAGATCGAGGGCGTCGCGTACAACGAGCTCGCCGCCGAGCGGTCGTGGACCAGCTTCGTCAACCTGCTCGAGGAATTGTTCGGCTGAGCGATATCGATGAGCTGAGCGAGGCCGAAGCCGCTAACCGCCTGATGCGGCTGGCTAAGGAAATCGCGCGGCACGACAAGCTGTATCACGACCAGGACGCGCCGGAGATTTCCGACGCGGATTATGACTCGCTGGTGCGTGAGAATCGCGCGCTGGAGGAGCGGTTCCCGCACCTCATCCGGGCGGATTCCCCGTCGAGGCGGTTGGGCGCGGCGCCGACCACCGTGCTCGCCAAGGTCGCTCACTCGCGGCCGATGCTCAGCCTCGACAATGCTTTTTCGGACGACGAGGTGCGCGAGTTCGTCGGGCGCGTCCGCCGCTTCCTTGCGCTGCCTGCGGACGAGCCGGTGGTACTGACCGCGGAGCCAAAGATCGATGGGCTGTCCTGCTCGCTTCGTTACGAGCGCGGCCGACTGGTGCTTGGAGCGACGCGCGGCGATGGCACGATCGGCGAGGACGTCACAGCCAATGTGCGCACCATCCGCGACATCCCGCAGTCCATTGCCGACGGACCCGATGTGCTCGAGGTCCGGGGCGAGGTCTATATGTCCAAGGCGGACTTCGAGGCTCTGAACGAGCGGCAGGAAGCCGCCGGCGGCAAGGTCTTTGCGAACCCGCGCAATGCTGCGGCAGGTTCGCTGCGGCAGAAGGACGCGAACATCACTGCCTCCCGGCCTTTGCGCTTCCTCGCCCACGGCTGGGGTGAATTGAGCGAGCCGCTGGCGACAATACAGCTCCTGGCGATGAAGAAGCTTGAAGCGCTCGGCTTCCCGGTCAGCGACCTGCTCAAGCGCTGCGAAACGGTAGAGGAGGCGCTTGCCCACTATCGCGCAATCGAGAAGGCGCGCGCCGACCTGCCGTTCGATATCGACGGCGTGGTCTACAAGGTCGGGCGACTTGACTGGCAGGAGCGCCTCGGCTTCGTCGGCCGTGCCCCACGCTGGGGCCTTGCGCACAAATTCCCGGCGGAAAAAGCCGAGACGACCCTCGAAGCGATCGATATCCAGGTGGGCCGCACCGGCAAGCTCACGCCGGTGGGGCGTTTGAAGCCGGTCGGCGTCGGCGGCGTGATGGTTGCCAATGTCACGCTCCACAACCGCGACGAGATCGAGCGGCTGGGCCTCCGCATCGGCGATCGCGTCCGCATTCAGCGGGCGGGGGATGTCATCCCGCAGGTGGTTGAGAACCTGACCCGCGATGAGCCGCGGCCAGCCTATGTCTTCCCGGACCATTGCCCGGAATGCCAGTCGGAAGCGGTCAGCGAGGAAGGCGAGGTCGACGTCCGCTGCACCGGCGGCCTGATCTGCCCCGCGCAACGCTTCGAACGACTGCGGCATTTCGTGTCTCGCGGCGCGCTCGATATCGAAGGGCTCGGCGAGAAGTCGATCGCCGAATTCATCGAGCTCGGCTGGCTGAATTCACCCGCCGACATCTTCCGCCTGCGCAATCATCGCTCCGAACTGCTCGGCCGCGAGGGCTGGAAGGAAAAGTCGGTCGACAACCTGCTGTCCGCCATCGAGGCGAAGCGCCAACCCGATGGGCCTCGCTTCCTGTTCGGGCTCGGCATCCGCCATGTCGGGATCGTCACCGCCAAGGACCTGCTGAAGTGCTTCGGCACGGTCGAGGAACTGCGGGGAGCGGCCCTGTCGGAGGGCGGTGAGGCCGAACTGTCGTCAGTGCAGGGCGTCGGACCGGTCGTCGCCGAAGCGCTCGTCGATTTCTTCCACGAGGCGCACAACCGCGAGGCGCTGGACGACTTGTTGTCGGAGGTGTCGCCGCTGCCGTTCGTCAGCGACGCTCGTGCAACCGAATGGACCGGCAAGACCATCGTCTTCACCGGCAGCCTCGAAACCATGAGCCGCGACGAAGCCAAGGCCCAGGCCGAGCGTCTGGGCGCACGCGCCGCGGGGTCAGTCAGCGCGAAGACAGACCTAGTTGTCGCCGGCCCGGGCGCAGGCTCGAAGCTCAAGAAAGCCGAGGAGCTCGGCATCCGCGTCGTCAATGAAGCCGAGTGGGCGCAGATCGTCGCAGAGGCCTAGGCCCGGAGCACTAGGACCGGCCATTCGTCCGAGCCGCAGTCGACCAGATTGAGGCCGAGCTTTTCGTAAGCTCCGACCACGCTGCCTGCCTGCGTGTCGAGCAAGCCAGCGAGCACGACCGTCCCGCCCTTGGCCAATCCCTTGGCGAAGTCCGGCGCGAGTTCGATCAGCGGACCGGCAAGGATGTTGGCGATGATCAGGTCGAACGGCGCCCGGGCGGCGAGCATAGGCGACTCCATGCCGTCGGCGACCGCGAGCAGCAGTTCGCCGGCGCCATGTCCCAGCTTCACGCGGTTGATCGCGGCATTGTCGCGCGCGACGTCGACCGCGACCGGATCGATGTCGGTCGCGATGCACCTCGCGTCCGGCCACAGCTTCAGCGCGGCGAAGGCGAGAAGGCCCGTGCCGGTGCCGACATCCGCCACATTGCGGAACAGCGCGCCGTCGCGTTCGAGCTTGTCGAGCGCCGCGAGGCAGCCGCTGGTCGTCGCATGCTGCCCCGTCCCGAAGGCCAGGCTGGCGTCGATCTCGAAATTGATCCGTTCGGGATCGGGCGGATAGGTCGGCGTGTGGACCGTGAAGCGGCCGGCGCGGACCGGCTGGAGTCCGGCCTGGCTCATCGTCACCCAATCGTCCTCGCCGAGCTGCTCGAAGCTCGGCGGGCCGTTGCCGAGGTTGGTCAGGGTCGCGATTTCGTGGCCGGTCGGCTCTTGCTCGAAATAGGCATGGAGCAGCCACTCGTTGGGCTTCGTCTCGTCCGGTTCGTCAGCGACCAGGACTGGCGGGTTCGCGCTGTCGACGAAGAGGTCTTCGACGTCCGCAACCGCTTCGCCCTGCGCGCGGGTGCACGGGACGGTGATGCGGAAGCTCAAGGTTTCGGTTGCTCCGCGGAGGTGGCTTCCTTCGCCAGCCGGTCGTCGAGTTCCTTGGCCTTGGTCGCCGCGTAAACTTTGCAGGCGTCCGGATCGAGGAGGGGTCGGCCAAGCGCAAACCGCTGCGGCATCTGGCTGGCGCCCGGGTGCGGACTGATCAGAATATCGCAGTCGAGCTTCGCCACCCGACCGATGCTCTCTCGGAAGGCGGACACGTAAAGAGGATGGTCAGTAAACCGATAGCTGGCGGCGCTCACGGCGGTCAGGCTGTCGGCATAGACGATCTGCCGGCAAATCCCTCCATCGCAGCTGCCCCAGTGCCACGTCAGTGCGCCTTCGGTGTGCCCCGGCGTTGCCGTCGCGAATACTGCGACATTGCCAAGACGGACCATTTCCCCGTTCGCTATGATGCGGTCGACGCGCGCCGGCGAGAAGCCTTTGAGCACGCCGAATTGCGGATCGTCCTTTGACGGCACGCCTGACCTCAACACCTCCGCCTGGGCTGCGGAAGCGACCAGCTGCGCGCCCGTCAACCGCTGCAGCTTCGCGAGCCCGCCGGCATGGTCGGAATGCTCGTGGCTGTTCAGCAGGTATTTGACGTCGGTCAGCCGGTAGCCGAGAGCCTGTATATTGTCGGCGATTAGGTCGGCCGCTTCCTCGGGGCCACCGTCGATCAGGATGTCGCCTTCGTCGCCGACGATCAGGATCGAGCTGATCCCGCAGGTGCCGACCTCATAGGTGTTGGCGTGGATCCGGACTGGAGGCGCCGGCGTCACCCAGGCCTGTTGCCCATCGACATCCTTGCAGACGCTCACCCAGCGCGGGCCCGCGCTCTCGATCGGCGCCCGCGGCTGCTCGATGACACGCGGCGGTTTGCCGAGCGGGATCGAGATGCCCTGCGCGGCAAGGAAGAAAGCCAGGCTAGCGAACATAGCTCGCGCCGTTGACGTCGATGACGCTACCGGTTGCGGAAGCCGGCGCGTCAACCGCCAGCCAACGGATCACGTCGGCGACCTCGTCGGTCGTGGCAACGCGGCCGAGCGGGATGTCGGCAATGATCTTCGCCCCGCCGCGGCCGGCGAGATATTCCTCCGTCATCTCGGACACGGTGAAGCCCGGTGCGACCGCGAAGCAGAGGATGCCCTCTGCTGCATAGCCGCGCGCGATGGTCTTGGTCATCGACACGATCGCTCCTTTCGAAGCGGCGTAGTGCCAGTGCTGAGATGAATCGCCGCGAAACGCCGCGCGGCTGGCGACGTTGATGATCCGGCCTTCCCCGCCCCGGTCCAGGAAATGAGAGACTGCTAGGCGGCTGAGGTCGGCAGACGCCTGCAGGTTGATCGTCATCGTCCGCGCCCAAGCGGCGTGCCACTCGTCGTCCGAGACGTTGTCGGCAACGCCTTCATAAATGCCGGCATTGTTGACCAGCACGTCGATGTGGCCATCAAGCTCGTCCATCGCCGTATCCCAGATGTTACGCGGCGCACTCGGGTCGCAGAGGTCACCGGCGACTAAGGCATCGCTGCCCTTGGTCGAATGGCCGACGACCCTGTGGCCGGTCTTCTTGAGAAGGTCGTAGGTCGCGCCGCCGATGCCGCGGCTCGCGCCGGTCAGGAGGATGTTCATGGCGCTCTCTTATCCTCCCCAGCAGTTGCTGGGGAGGGGGACCGACGAAGCCGGTGGAGGGGCCCCTCCGTCAATCCTTCGGATTGCCACCTCCCCTCGAAATCGAGGGGAAGATGATTAAGCCGTCATTCCGTTCACGAACGCCTTCGCGCTGGCCTTGAAGTTGGCGATCTGCTCGCTGAAGCGGCCGAAGCCCTGCTCGACCTGATCGATGTCCTTCGCGACATTTTCGGTGTCGCTGCGGATCGCGGCGATGGTCGAGCTCATCGAGTCGGCGGCGAGCGCCGTTTCGTCGACCGCTGCCGTGATCATCGTCACGGTCTGGGCCTGCAGCTCCATTGCTTCGCGGATGCGGTCGGCGGAGGTCTGCACCTCTTCCACTGTGCCCTGGATTGAGCCATTGGCTTCCACGGTCTGCCTGGTCGCTTGCTGGATCGCGGTGATCTTGGCGGTGATGTCGTCGGTCGCGCGGGCGGTCTGGCTGGCGAGGCTCTTCACTTCCTGCGCAACGACCGCAAAGCCGCGGCCGGCATCGCCCGCCCGCGCCGCTTCGATGGTGGCGTTGAGCGCAAGAAGGTTGGTCTGACCGGCGATGTCGCGGATCAGGCTCAGGATCGATTCGATCGCTTCGACGTGGGCCGACAGCGCCTGGCTGACCTTCACGGCTTGGCTCGCCTGGTCGCCGGCGCGGGTGGCGACGCCGGCGGCGACTTCCACCTCGGAACGGGCATCCTCGATCGCGCGGATCAGGCCCGCGGCGGTCTGGGCGGCT
>JAFBAM010000212.1 GCA_019247755.1 Sphingomonas sp. | reverse complement strand
GGCGGAGGAGCAGGTCGGCTTCCACTCGTCTGGGCGCAGCGCCACGATGCTTCACTATTTCCTCGGCGACCGGCTCGTCCGCGCGTTGACCCTCACCAGCCGCAAGTTCGTCGAAGAACCTCCGCCGGGGTTCACCGACGTGCCGCTCGGCCATTCGATGCCGGTGCTGATCCACGCTCGCGAGGATGAGCGCGCCGAACTCGACCAGCTCGAGGCCGACATCCGCCAGTTCGCGGAGCTCGAGCGGCTGGACGAGCGCGGCGTCCACGAGCTCTGCCCGATCCTGAAGCCGGACGCGGTTCACGGCATCGTCGACCATCATGGCATTCGGCTCGACGCGCATGCTTTGCTCCAGGGCAATCTGCGGCAGCTACGCACGAATGGCGGCGAGCTGGTGACCAACGCACGAGTTGAGTCGATTACGAGGGATGCCGCCTGGACCGTCATCACCGAACGGGGTGAGGGTTTCAGCGCGCCCATCCTCGTCAACGCTGCCGGCTCCTGGGCGGATACGATCGCGAAGCTGGCCGGCGTGCAGCCCATCGGCCTCGAGCCCAAGCGCCGGACGATCATCACCTTCGATGCGCCGCCCGGGACGCCACTCGACCACCTCCCGTTTGCCAAGACCATCCCCGACGAGCTTTATTTCGCCCCCGAAAGCGGGCGGCTCTTCGCGTCGCCGATGGACGAGGTGCCGAGCGATCCATGCGACGCCCAGCCCGACGAATATGAGGTCGCGCTCGCTGCCTACCGGATGGAAGAGCGCACCACCGTCAAGGTCGACCGCATCCACAGCCGCTGGGCTGGGCTTCGCAGCTTCACGCCCGACAAGCATCCCGCGGTCGGCTTCGCGTCCGACGCCGACGATTTCTTCTGGCTGGCAGGGCAGGGCGGCTACGGCCTGCAGACCTCGCCCGCGATGGCGGCCATTGTCGAGTCATTGATCGCGGGCACACCTTGGCCGGTACACGACGTCTCAGCCGGCGACCTCAGCCCCGCGCGCTTCGTCCGGCAGGCGGCATAGGTCGACCCAGCGGTCCGCCACCAGCTCGAACAGGCGATCGGTCGGCACCTCGACCGACGTATTCAGCGACCCGCCCGCCGGATAAACCAGCTCGAACGCCTGCAGCGAGCGGTCGAAGTAGATCGGCAGCGGGTTCTTGAGCCCGAACGGACAGACCCCGCCAACCGGATGACCGGTCAGCTCGAACGTCTCGTCGGCGCCGAGCATGCGCGGCCGCGCGCCCAGCTCATCCTTGCACTTGCGATTGTCGAGCCGCGCATCGCCCCTTGCCACGAGCAGGAAGAGGTGCTCGCCCGCGCGCACAGCCAGCGTCTTGGCGATCTGTCCCGGCTCCACGCCGAGCGTCCGCGCGGCCGTTTCCACCGTCGCGGTCGTGTCGTTTGCTTCGATGTAGCGCAGGTCGGGCGCATTCTCCGCCAGCCAGGCGCGAACCGATTCGGCGCTCATTCGCCCACCAGGTGAAGCACGATCTCGCGCTCAGGCGTTGCGCGGCGGTGCTCGAACAGGAAGACGCCCTGCCAGGTGCCGAGCACCGGCCGGCCCGACTGTACCGGGATCGACAGCTGGGTCGCGGTCAGCGCGCTGCGCAGGTGCGCCGGCATGTCATCCGGCCCCTCGTCATCATGCTCGTAGAGCCCATCCTCTGGCGCGATCCGCTCGAAATAGGCTTCGAGATCCCGGCGAGCCGCCGGCGCGGCATTTTCCTGGATCACCAGGGAGGCCGAAGTATGCCGGCAAAAAATGGTCAGGAGACCTTCCTGGATACCGCTTTCGCATACAAATTCACGGACCTTGTCGGTGAATTCGGTCAGTCCGGGACGGTCCGCGCGAATCGGAAGAACGGCGCTCGATTGGCGAAGCATGGCGCCGCCTAGCCCGCGATTGGGGAGGGCGCCAGCGTGGGCAAATCTACTAGGCGGTAGCCCACTAAGCAAAAGCGCCCACCTTGCGGCGAGCGCTTTCTAACTCTTTGATTTTGTGGCCTGACTCGCGTCAGGTCAGCGCTGGCCGTTAGCCGTTGCCGCCCGCCGTGTCCCAGCCATGACCCATGAGCCAGCTGATCAGCCCACGTCCAGCTTTGGTCTTTTTCATAACTCTTACCCCGTTGTTCACTGCGATTCGGCAGCTGGGGCGATATTAACCTTAATCGTTATGGTTAGCAAACCAGTAACCATGATTTACTCGCGCGCGTTCTCGCGCGGGGTACTGCGGCTAGTCTTGCGGGGACTTAAGCGGCGCTGCGCTTACGGTCGGAAGCGAGGCGCTTGGTCAGGCTATCGAGGCTCATCGGGCGCCCGATGGCGAAGCCCTGGGCGATGTCGCACTCCATCTCGATCAGCAGTTCGAGGATGTCGCGGTGCTCGACCCCCTCGGCGACGACCTTGCGCCCGAGCGAGTGGGCCAGGCCGATCGTCGACTGGACCATCAGGCGGTCGCTGCGGTTGTCGGCGATGCCTTTGACGAAGCTCTGGTCGATCTTGATCTCGTTCGCCGGGATCTTCTTCAGATAATCGAGCGTCGAAAGACCGGTACCATAATCATCGATCGCAATATTGACGCCGAGGTCGCGAATACGCGCGATCATCTCCAGGCCTTCGCCGCTATTCGTCAGGGCCGCGGTTTCCGTCAGCTCCAGCGTCAGGTGCCGGGCAGGGAGGCTGTGACGCGCAAGCATCGCCGCGAGCCGCAGCGTGAATCCCTTGTCCGTCAGCAGCCGCGCCGACAGGTTCACGGCAATCTCGAACTCGACGCCGCGCTTGTTGATCGCCGCGGCCGCCCCGACTGCTTGCTCGAGCACGAAATCGGTGAGCTTGCCGATGCGATTATGCTGCTCGGCAGCGGCAACGAACTCGGATGCCGCGATTGGCCCCTTCTCCGGATGGGTCCAGCGCGCCAAGGCCTCGGCGCCGATGATCCGCTTGCTGCCGAGTTCCAGCTTGGGCTGGTAAGCGACCCAGACTTCACCGCGGTCGATCGCTTCGTCGAGCTGGCTCAGCATCGACAGGCGCCAGGATGCGGTCTCCAGTGTCTCGGGGTCGTGATACTTCCATTTGAGCCCGTCGTGCGCTGCCTCGTCGGCCGCGACGAGCGCGCTTGCGAGCCGGTTGGCGATGGAGCGGCCGCTGCCGACCTCGACCCCGAAAGAAATGGTGAGATCGATTGACAGGCCGGCGACGCGGGCCGGATTGCGGAATAAAGCGTGCAGCGCTTCCAGGTGGTTACCGAATGGCTGCTGCGGAGCCTCGAACCAGGCGAAGATGCCGGCATCGCCCTGGTAGAGAACCCGGTTGGGAGAGCCGACCTTCAGGCGTGAGACGATCTGCTCGACCAGTTGCCGCTCGCCGTCCGACGGAAGGGTGGCGACGATTTCTTCGTAATTGAGGATGCGTGCAGCAACGAGCGCCTGGCTGCGGCCCTCCTGGTGTGCGCGGAGCGCATTGAGGTTGGGCAGGTTGGAAATGCTGTTGACCCAGCCGCGGGCCCGATATTTGCGCCAGCCGAGTACGCTCGCGACCACCAGCAGCACGAACAGGCCGGGAGTCACGTCGGCGAAGATCAGATGCGCTTCCGTGAAGGCGGGTGCGACGACCAGGGCCGCCGTTGCGGCGGACATGGCGACCAGCGCCTCGATGCTGCGGCGGCGAAGCAGGGCGATCGCGACGGCGATCAGGCCGAGCAGGAACCCTGGGAACCATCCGAGGTCGACCGGTCGACCTTCGACGAGGGTCTCGGCTCCGTAGGCGTGGACGTAGACGCCGTAGGAACGGCCGTACCCGGGGATGAAATAGCCGTCGCCAAGAAGCTCCGACGCAACGCCGATGATCACGCGCTTTCCGGCCAGCTCCTTCGCTCCGACCTTGCCGCTCAGGATATCGCCAGCCGAATAGGCCGGGATGCTTTGCAGCTTCAGCGAATAGTCGAGGAAGAAGTTGGAGCCGGGGCTGCCTTTCGCGCCCGCCATCGCGGCAGCAAAGGAAGGCACGGTCTGGCCGTGAATGGTCGCTGCATAGGGGAGCCGCCAGACCGCATTCTCCCAATTATATTCGACGCTGGAGACGCCGAGCTGAGCGTGGCGAGCAAACATCGGCAGGGGCAGCGAATCGATCCGCTTGCCGTCGTTCGGCCCGAGCCTCGACCGGGTAAGAAGCGTGACGCGGCCCGACCGTTCGATCGCCTGGGCAAACACGCGGTCATCGGCCGGATTGGACGGGAATGAGAAGTTGATGTCGTAGACGATCTGCTTCGTCCCGGCAGCGGTCAGCCGGTCGACCAGCTGCCCCTGCATCCGTCGCGGCCAGGGCCAATTGCCGTACTGGCGAAGCGACTGGTCATCGACCTTGATGACCACCACTTGCCCGCTCGCATCATGCTCGTGGAAACTGTTCCGCGCGACCCGCAGCATGTCCTCGAAATATTCGCCGGCTCCGATCAGGCCGAAGATAAGCCCGGCCACTGCCGTCCACAGCAGCAGCTTCCACGGCTTCTTTTCCAGGCCCTTTTCGCTGCGCTTCGACACTGCGCGTGGCATCCTTCCAACAGGTTGCCCACGCGTACGCGCGAAAAGGTTAGGAAATCGCTAACCGAGTCCGAATTAACGGCTCGGCAGCCGACGTCCCGAAAGCCTCTGTCCTATCCCCCCGCTCCTGTGCCAAGGTGGCCTCCATGCGAGGGCGGGGAGCATTCCAATTCTGCCGGGATATCGGGACGAGACCATTCCGGTCTTTCGCTCTTAAGTTCGCACAAAATGCGCCTGACCACGTGACATTAGTGAAGTTAAGCGCTGTTTGAGAGGGACCGATGGACTTCATTTCGATCCTGTCGATCTTCGTTCTGGCCTGTTTCGTAGGCTATTATGTCGTTTGGTCGGTGACTCCGGCGCTGCACACGCCCTTGATGAGCGTCACCAACGCCATTTCTTCCGTAATCGTGGTCGGCGCGCTGATCGCCGCCGCCGCGGCCGGTAGCCCAAGCTCCAAGTGGTTGGGCTTGGTCGCGGTCGCGCTGGCGAGCGTGAACATCTTCGGCGGCTTCGCCGTCACCCAGCGCATGCTGGCGATGTACAAGAAGAAGGAG
>JAFBAM010000328.1 GCA_019247755.1 Sphingomonas sp. | reverse complement strand
ACGTCATATCCCGACGCAATCGCCTGCCGGCTGATCGAAACCAGGTCGGGATTGTTGGCGAGTGCGATCTGCACTGCCTCGTCCTCGGTCTTCGGTAGCGGCGGGAGCGGATTGGGGGGTGCCAATGGCCCCGGCGCGTGGCCGATGACCTGGCGATAGGTCGCCTCGCTGCCCGTCAGACGTCCCTGTGACGTCGCGAGCTGAGATCGGCCGAGCTGTAACCGGGCCTCGGACTGGGCAACGTCGGTCCGGGTGAGATCGCCGATCTGGAAACGGTCGCGCGTAGCCTCGAGGTTGGTGTCGAGCACCTTCACATTGTTCTGGTTGAGCTCCACGATCGCGCGATCGCGGATCACGTCCATGTAAGCCGAAACGGCCTGCGTGAAGACGTCGCCCTCGACGGCGCGAAGCGTGGCCTGGCCGGCTTCGACCCGAGTCTTGGCCGCGCGGACACTATTCTTGACGGCGCCGCCACTGAAAATCGGAACGCTAAGGTCGACGCCGGCCGAAACGGTGGGACCTTTGCCGCCTTGAATCAACAGCCCGCTCTGGGTCAGCGTGCGGTTGAGGCCGACGGTGCCGTTGATCTGCGGGCGCCCGGCAGCCTTGGCGATCGCGACAGTCGCGTCGGTGGCCTTCAGCGTCTCGCGCTGGCCGGTCAGTGTGGGGTTGGTGTTGTACGCGGAGACCAGCGCTTCGCGGAGCGTGTCCGCGCTTGCGGTCCCGGCCAGAAGCGCAGCGGCCAGCGATGCGGAAATGAACTTACGAAGCATTGATGGCCCCTAGAAAATGAATGCTTTCGGGCGGCTGAAGCCGGGCAGTGCCGGAACTCCCGCATCCCCGATTGACAAGGTACCGAACGCGCCGCCGGCCTTCCGGCCCACGACCAGGCGCGTGATCCCGCGATCGATGAGCGCGGTGCCGAGGCGGCCGCCGCCGGCCAGCTGGGCGATGATCGCGTCGGGAATATATTCGACCGCGCCGTCGATCAGGATCTGGTCGTAAGGCGCGCCCTGCTCGAAACCGGCTTCCAGCGAACCCTCGTTGACCTTCACCTTGAGGTCGCGCGCAGCCGCGGCAAGCGCCGCCGAGCTTTCGATCGCCGTGACTTCGAGCCCCATGGCCCGGAGGACCGCCGCGGAATAGCCGGTACCGGCACCGACCACGAGCGCGCGGTGGCCGACCTCCGGCTTCATCTGCGTCAGCAGCTGGCCGAGGACCGCCGGCGCGGGCAGGAAGCGCCCCTCGCCGAGCGCAACGGCGCGGTCGGCATAAGCCAGCGGGCGGGTGTGGCTTGGCAGGAATTTCTCGCGCGCGATCCGCCCCATAGCGGAAAGGACCGCGGGGTCAGTGACGCCTTGGGGACGCAACTGGCTCTCGACCATGGCCTCGCGCGCTGCTGCGAAATCGGGAATCGGACTTTGCACCGTCATAACTGTTATATGCCGCTAATACACCTAAAGTTCAAGCCGCTCATATCTTCCGGCGCCTCACCCGCCAACCATCATTCATCGAAAGACGAACCGACGAGGGGCTTGACCGGACGGCAAGGCTCACGCCAAAGCGCCGGCCTCTCCCCCGGCCCGATGGCGGAGTGGTTACGCAGAGGACTGCAAATCCTTGCACGCCGGTTCGATTCCGGCTCGGGCCTCCATCTTTCATTAGAGACTATGGCCGCAGGGTTTCGCCGGTCCGCCATTCGAGCGAGAACGGGCCGGCGCTACCGCCGCCACCCCCGGCGGCCCGAACAGGAGGCGGCGGGCTTTTCGCGACCTTCTTTGCCGGAGCCTCCTTCGGCTTTGGCGGTGCGGCCGAGGCCGGGGTCACCGCGAGCGCGAGCAAGCAAGTCGCGCCCACGGTGACCGTCACGCGCCGACCAGAAGGGGACTTCCCCGGCGCGTTCACTCGTACCTCAAGGCGTGGATCGGGTTGGCCCGCGCCACTTTCATGGCATGGCCCACGACAGTCGCGATCGCGATGCCGAGCGCGATGGCGGCGGCGATCAGGAACGGCACTGGGGTCAGCGAGATGCGCTGGTCGAAGCCGTTCAGCCAGTCTCGCATCATCCACCAAGCCACCGGCCATGCAATCAGGTTGGCTATGATGACGGGACGGCTAAATTGCCAGACCAGCAGCCGAACGATGTCGCGCGTCCGTGCCCCCAGCACCTTGCGGATCCCGATCTCCTTGGTCCGGCGCTCAGCGGTGAAGGCAGCAAGGCCGAACAGGCCGAGGCAGCCGATGATCACGGCGAGCAGTGAGAAGGCGGCGAAGGTCTGCGCACGCGCGTCTTCCTTCTTGTACATGTCACCCATGATATCGTCGCTGAACTTCGCGTTGAACGGGACCTCGCTGGTCGTCTGCTTCCATTGACGTTCGAGCGCGGACCTGACGGTTTCAGGGTCGCCGTTATAGCGAACCATCATCCAACCGGGTCCTGTCCGCACCTTGCGGAACATGATGGGTTCGATCGGCGTGCGAACGGTGCGGAATCGGGAATCGCCGACCACGCCGACGATGGTGACATTCATCAGCCCGAGATTGTTGCCAACCATGTCGCCGCGAACGACCTTACCGATGGCATCGGCAGGCGATGCGAAGCCGAGCTTGCGGGCGGCATATTGATTGATGACGACGTTGATGCCGCGGTCGTGGATCGCCTTCTCGACTTGCGGGTCCGGCGGATAAGGCGTCGTCGAATCATCAACCTCGCGGTTGGCATCGAACCAGCGGCCAGCGAGGAGCTTGAGGCCCATCGCGTTTAGGTAGCCCTGGCCGACGTTGTATTGGCCGATCAACACCTGTTCGTTGCTTCCCGGCGGGACGATGAAGTTGTTGTTCTGGTTATTGGTGTTGATGCCAATGTCCGTGAGACCGGCAGCAACCACGCCGGGCGTACGTTCTGCGCGCTGCACGATCCCTTCCGCCAGCGGCCACAATTGCGCGCGGCTGAGCTCTTCGACCTGAAGGATGTGATCTCGCTTGAAACCAGGATCGACCGAGCGGGCGTAGACAGTCTGAGCGTAAATCACTGCCGTACAGATGATAAGGCCGATCGAGACCGCGAACTGGGAAACGACCAGGATCGTCCTCACCCGCCCCGACCCCGGCGTTTCGGCGGCCGAACGGTTGGCCTTGAGCACTTGG
>JAFBAM010000324.1 GCA_019247755.1 Sphingomonas sp. | reverse complement strand
CGGTAACAGCGAAATCGTTCTCGACCGCAAGGTCGCCGACAAGCGCATCTTCCCGGCGCTCGACGTCGGCAAGTCCGGTACCCGCAAGGAAGAGCTGCTGGTCGAGCAGGGCACGCTCACCAAAATGTGGGTCCTTCGCCGCATCCTCATGCAGATGGGCACCGTCGACGCGATGCAGTTCCTGCTCGACAAAATGAAGGACGCCAAGTCGAACGAGGACTTCTTCGCTTCGATGAACCAGTAAGAGGTCTGCCCGAGTGTTCGAGGGCTTCGATTTCGGCGCGATCTTCACCGCCGCGGGGCTCGCCAAGCTCGGGCAGATCATCATCGGCGACCTCACCATGGCGGGCGATAATGTCGTCATCATGGGATCGCTCGCCTCGGGCCTGCCGGCGCGCGACCGCAAGAAGGTCTTGCTGTTCGGCGTCGGCATGGCGCTGGTCTTCCTCATCACCTTCGCCGTGCTGGCGACGCAGCTCCTGAAGGTCACCGGTCTCGTGTTCGCGGGCGGACTGCTGCTGCTGTGGGTCGCCTACAATATGTGGGGCCAAATGCGCCGGACGCCCGACGTCATCGCCGACGATCCAACGACTGCTGCAGTAGAAGGCCCACCGGCGACCAAGACGCTGCTTCAGGCCGCGATTGCTATCACCATCGCCGATCTGAGCATGAGCCTCGACAACGTCCTGCTGGTCGCGTCGATCGCGCGGGAAAACCCGGCGCTGCTCTTCATTGGCCTCACCTTCTCGGTGCTCTTCATCGGCTTTGCCGCGAATTACGTCGCCAAGCTCATAGAGAGCCATCACTGGATCAATTACATCGGTCTTGCCGTGATCCTGTGGGTGGCCGGCAACATGATCTACGAAGGCTGGGTCGGCGGCGAGAGTGTGATGGGCTTGAGGCAGGTGCTCGGGGTCGGCTAGCGTCTGCCGATGGACTTAGGCTTCATCACGCCGAGCGCGATTACGGCGTTCCTCGAAATTCTCTTCATCGACATTGTTCTTGCCGGGGACAATGCGATTGTTGTCGGTGCACTGGCCGCCGGACTGCCCGCCGAGCAGCGCAAAAAGGTGATCATGATCGGCGTCATCGCGGCGCTGGTCCTTCGCATCGTCTTTGCGCTGGTCGTGTCCCAGCTCCTCCAGATTGTCGGCCTGGTCCTCGCCGGCGGGATTTTGCTGCTGTGGGTCGCGTGGCGAATGTACCGTGAGATCCGGCACAAGGATGAGAGCGCCGGCTCCGACGAGGTCGCGGGCGACGAGCATTCCGGCCTGAAGCCCGCCAAGAGCTTCGCCAGCGCCGCTTGGGGTGTCGCCCTCGCCGATGTCAGCATGAGCCTCGACAACGTCCTGGCGGTCGCTGGCGCGGCCCGTGAGCACCCCTACGTCCTCGTCTTTGGCCTGGTCCTGTCGGTCATACTGATGGGCGCAGCCGCGAACGTGATTGCGAAATATATCGATCGCTATCGCTGGATCGCCTGGGGCGGCCTTGCCGTCATCCTGTGGGTGGCGTGTAAGATGATTTACGAGGGGGCGGGGCACGTGGCGCCCCACATCGCGCCGCTGATAACTTAGGCCGCCATGGCCGACACGATCTACGCCCTGTCCAGCGGCCGGCCTCCGGCCGCCATCTCGGTCATCCGGATCAGCGGCCCTTCAGCCCACGCAGCTGCTCAGCAAATCGCGGGCACTTTGCCGGAAGCTCGGACGGCTGCCGTGCGAGAGCTCCGCCATCCCGTCTCCGGCGAGCTTCTCGACGAAGGGCTGGTGCTTCGGTTTGACGCGCCGGCGAGCTCGACAGGCGAAGATATCGTTGAATTTCAATGTCATGGCGGTCGTGCGGTCGTCGACGCGCTGCTCGCAGCGCTGAGTGGTACCGAAGGTCTGAGGGAGGCTCGGCCTGGCGAGTTCACTCGCCGAGCATTTGAAAACGGCCGGATCGACCTCACGGAAGCCGAGGGCCTCGCCGACCTGATCGAGGCAGAAACCGAGTCCCAGCGAAAAGCTGCGCTGGCGCTCGCTGAAGGGGGTCTGAAGAAACAGATCTCGATCTGGCAGGAGCGGGTGCTCGGCCTCTCCGCTCAGGCGGAGCGGGCAATCGATTATGATGAGGACGACGACGCGCTCGACCCATCAATGGTTCGTGAGTGCACCGCTCTGGCTGACGAGCTTCAGCTATGGCTTGATCGGCCGCGCATCGAACCGTTGAAGGACGGCGTGCTGGTCGTGGTTGCCGGTCTTCCTAACGCTGGAAAATCAAGTCTTATCAATGCGATATCCGGGGAGGAGCGCGCGATCGTCACCGATATTCCTGGGACGACGCGCGATCATATCGAGGTTCCACTATCGTTGGGCGGTGTGCCGATCCGGCTGACCGATACCGCGGGGCTTCACGACACTGACGATGTCGTGGAGGCGATCGGTGTCGAGCGCGCTAGCAAGCTGGTTGAGATGGCAGACGTTCTCGTCTGGCTCGGCGACCCGGACGTCGCGCCCGCCCATGCGCGCTTGATCCCGGTGCACGCCAAAGCAGACCTTGGCGGGAATGCGCCGGCGGGTTCCGTTTCGGTATCGACGGTAACGAGCCAGGGAATTGATGCCCTGCTCGAACAGATCGAAAGGCAGGCGCGATCAGTCTTGCCGGCGGAGGATGCACTCTCCCTCAACCGCCGCCAGGCTCAGCACGTGGATGAGGCGCGTTCCGCGCTGACCGCTGCAGGGTCTGCGAACGATCTATTACTGATCGCTGAGGACTTACGGCTCGCGCGGACGGCGTTCGACCGCCTCACTGGTCGGGCAGGCGTCGAGGACGTTTTCGACGCACTCTTCGGGCGCTTCTGCCTCGGCAAGTAGTGTTTCACGTGAAACGCCGTTAGGAGCGTTGACCATGCACGACGTTCTGGTGATCGGTGCCGGCCATGCCGGGTGCGAGGCTGCGGCTGCCGCGGCCCGTCGCGGCGCGCGCGTCGGGCTGCTTACTTTCCGCGCGCAGGACGTCGGTCAGATGTCATGCAATCCGTCGATCGGCGGCGTCGGCAAGGGCCATCTGGTTCGCGAGCTCGACGTGTTCGATGGGTTGATGGCGCGTGCGGCTGATCGTGCTGCCATTCACCGGCGCATGCTCAATCGGAGCAAGGGTCCGGCCGTTTGGGGCCCGCGCGTCCAGGCAGATCGCAAGCTCTACCAAGCGGCGGTTTCCGAGCTGCTGACCGAAAGCGGCGTTGAGCTGATCGTCGCCGAGGCGCTGGAGCTCGCTATCCAGGGTGGGCGCGTTGCGGGCGTCGAGACGGATTGCCGTTCGCTGCAGTGCCGCGCCGTTGTAATCGCGACCGGCACCTTCCTCGATGCCCGCATGTTCGTCGGTGATCAGGTGATCGAAGGCGGCCGACGCGGTGAGAAGGCATCCCTTCCGCTTGCGGCTCAGATTCGCGAGATCGGCTTGGGGCAGGGGCGGTTGAAGACCGGGACGCCGCCGCGGCTTGATGGTCGTACGATCGATTGGGCGCGGCTCGAGGAACAGCCAAGTGACTCTGAAACCTGGACGATGTCTGCCTTGGATGACGGCATTGGGAGGCCGCAGCTTCAGTGCGCCATCACGCGAACTACCGAGGCCACGCACGACATCATCCGCGCCAATTTCGACCGGTCGCCGTTGTTTGCCGGCACGATCGAGGGGCGGGGGCCGCGTTACTGCCCGTCGATCGAGGACAAGGTGAAGCGCTTCGCTGACCGCGACGCTCATCAGATCTTCCTCGAGCCGGAAGGATTGGACGACGCGCTCGTCTATCCCAATGGAATCTCGACCTCCTTGCCATCAGACGTCCAGGAGCGCTTCGTTCGTTCGATCCCGGGTCTTGAGCGCGTCGAAATTGCGCGGCCGGGTTATGCGGTCGAGTATGAGTTCGTCGATCCGCGGCGGTTGAACCAGACTCTGGAGGTGCGCGAGCTGTCGGGCCTTTTCCTCGCGGGGCAGATCAACGGAACAACGGGCTATGAGGAAGCCGCGGCACAAGGCCTGACGGCCGGCTTGAATGCGGCGGCCGTTGCCCTGGATTTGCCGGACGTACGTTTCGACCGTCGCACCTCATACATCGGCGTGATGGTCGATGACCTCACGCTTCAGGGTGTCAGTGAACCATATCGCATGATGACGGCGCGGGCCGAATATCGTTTGTCGCTTCGGGCCGACAACGCGACGTCGAGGCTCGGCGCTGCAGCGCTAGCGGCTGGATGCCTTAGCCAAAGGCGGTGGTACCAGATCGAAACTCACCTCGCGCTCAGGGAGCGCGCCGCTTGGGCTGAAAGCGAAGAGGGGCGGGCGGACGCCCTCTATGCGCCCTATGTGGCGCGCCAGCAGCGCGAATGGGAAGTCGTGCAGCGCGACTCTCGTGTCTGGATCCCGGCTGAGCTGGATTACGACGCGATTCCCGGCCTTTCCAATGAGATGGTGGAGCGCTTGGTGTCTGCAAGGCCGGAAACGCTCGACCAGGCATCGCGAATTCCGGGTGTCACGCCAGCCGCACTTTCCGCATTGTACGTGGCGGCGAGTCGTCGCGCGGCGGCATGATCGATCGCCTCGCTGAGGTCGCTCAGCGGAATGTTTCACGTGAAACATTTGAGAAACTGGAGGCTTATGCGGCGCTGCTTCGGGAGGAGAGCGCACACCAGAACCTCATATCAGCGTCCACCCTCGACAGTCTCTGGGATCGCCATATCCTCGATTCAGCGCAGCTGTTGAGGTTCGAGCCGAGGCCTGGCGCATCCTGGCTAGACATCGGCGCGGGGGCTGGATTGCCGGGAATTGTGGTTGCTTGCCTCGCCGATGGGCCTGTCACTTTGGTCGAACCGAGGCGGCTTCGGGTTGAGTTTCTCCACAAGGTCGCCGAATCGCTTCATCTCAACGTTTCGGTGCTCGCTGCGAAGGCGGAACGCGCAGGGGGAAAATACGACGTAATCACCGCCCGTGCGGTGGCCAAGCTGTCGGAATTGCTGAAAATATCCGCACATCTGTCCACAAGAAATACCGTCTGGGCGCTTCCGAAGGGAAGAAGTGGGATCAGGGAACTGGCCGAAGCCCGGAAGGCATGGCAAGGTACGTTCCACGTGGAACAGAGTGTCACCGACGGAGATTCCTCGATCGTCGTCGCGACAGGGGTGAGGGCGAAGGGATGATCCGGATCGCGGTTGCCAATCAGAAGGGCGGGGTCGGCAAGACCACGACCGCGATAAACTTGGCGACTGCACTCGCCGCGATTGGCTGGCGCGTGCTGCTCGTTGACCTTGATCCGCAGGGCAATGCGTCGACCGGGCTCGGTGTTTCGCAGGCGCAACGATCCAGCTCAAGCTACGATGTGCTGATCGGCCGTGGGACGCCGTCCGAAGCTGCTATTGCCACCCGTGTTCCGAAGCTCGACCTCCTGCCGGCGACGCAGGACCTTTCTGGCGCCGAAGTCGAGATGGTGAGCCTCGAGGACCGCGCTCACCGGCTCGACAAGGCGCTTGCCGCGACGCCGCCAGGCCGCTGGGACATCTGTCTGATCGACTGTCCGCCGTCGCTCGGCCTGCTGACGGTCAACGCGCTTGTCGCGGCGCGGCACCTGCTGGTGCCGCTGCAGTGCGAGTTTTTCGCGCTCGAAGGCCTCAGCCAGCTCCTCCAGACCGTCGAGCGCATCCGCGTCGCCTTCAACCCCGAGCTGTCAATCCTCGGCGTCGCTTTGACCATGTTCGACCGTCGCAACAACCTCTCGCAGGCGGTGTCCGAGGACGTTCGCGCCTGCCTGGGCAATGCGGTGTTCGATACGATCGTGCCTCGCAACGTCCGCCTATCGGAGGCGCCCAGCCACGGCCTTCCGGCACTGATTTACGACCTCAAATGCCCTGGCTCGGAGGCGTACATCCGCCTTGCACGTGAGTTGATTGGCCGGCTGCCACAGCTGGCCGTCGCGGCATGAGCGCCGATCGCCCCGCCAAGGGGCTTGGCATGGGTCTGCAAGCGCTGCTCGGGGAAGCCGCACGGCCGGCCGCTGCTCCAAGCGAACCAGCGGAATCGCGCGGCGGCGTCCGCGAGATCGATATAGCCCGGATCAAGCCCAATCCCAATCAGCCTCGCGTCCAGTTCGACGAAGGCGCGCTCGCCGAGCTCGCCGATTCGATCCGCGAGCGCGGGGTGCTTCAGCCGATCCTGCTCAAGCCCGATGGCGAGAACTACCTGATCGTCGCCGGGGAGAGGCGCTGGCGTGCCGCGCAACGCGCCCGCCTTCATTCCATCCCGGCCATTGTCCGCGAGATCGACGACTCGACGACGTCCGAACTGGCCCTGATTGAAAATATCCAACGCCAGGACCTCAATCCGCTCGAGGAG
>JAFBAM010000144.1 GCA_019247755.1 Sphingomonas sp. | reverse complement strand
CTTGTTGATCTGCCGCTCAAGGAAGTTTCGGGCATAGGCCGATGCCTCGTAGCGGCGCTGCAACGAGGTATTGATGAAGCTATCAGCGATGCCATTAGCGACCAGCGCTGCAAGCTGCGGCGACGTTGATTCATAGGTGAAACTGATCAGCTGGCCCTGATCCGGTGCGGTCACTTTGAGACCGCCGCGTACGATACCCGTAGCGGTTCGCAGGCGTTGAGACGCGTCGCCATCCTGCGACACAACATCCGGGTTGTTCGCAAGATTGAGTTCTTGCGTGGTCCGCTCCGCAACGGCTTCACTGCCGAGCAGGCCCACTTGGGTCGCAACGAAATCGTAAGCATTCGTCGCTTGCATGTCCTGCTGCCGAGACTGCTCATCGCTGACCGCAACAGCGGGCGGGTTCGCCTCTAAAGTTACCTGCGCCCGATAAACTGGCTTGGTAAGCAGGGTGGTGATGATCGCGCCGGCAAGGCCGATAGCAACCGCCCCAAGCACCAGCCAGCGCCAGTGGTAGAGAATGCGGATGAAGCCCGGAAAATCGAGCTTCGCAGCAGCTGAGTAGGTGCGCTGCCCCGGTGCTAACCCTGCAGCATCGGCAGGATACGGGGCGATCGGCCACTGGCCTTCGCTCCTGACCGTGATGTTGGTGTTCACTTGCCCCTGCCCTCCGCTCTTTCTGATCTAGAGCGGCCCGAAGATTGATAATAGCGGAATGCTCTGAAGAATCGCTTTTTGCGTTGCCTTCACCGACGAACCGTCGACCACCACGATATCACCCGGATAGATCTGCGGATCTGGCGACTGACCGCGCCTGATCGCGGTCAAGTCGAACGCCGCGGCTTGGCGCTGTCCACCTATGGTGCGAAACACCGCTACACGACGCGCATTCGCATCCTCGGACGTCCCCTTCGCCATGGCCACGGCCTGAATCAGCGAAATTGGACCGGCAACGTTGAAGGAGCCACCTTCCCTCACTGCGCCATCCACGGTGACGACGTGCGCTGTCGACGCTTTAATTGCGACGCTGACGTCGGGATGCTCAAGATACTTCGCGCCGAGTTTCTGGGACAGCTGATCGTCGAGCTGGGCCGTAGTCAGGTTGGCGGCCTGCACCTGTCCGATCAGCGGCAGCGAGATATTGCCGGCGAGGTCTACGTCATAGTCGCCCGAGAGGTCGTCCATCTTGAAGACCTTGACCGCGAGCTTGTCCATCGGCGCGATCCGATAGTTGGACTCGAGTGTCTGGAAACGGACCTCGTCCGGCGCGGCCAGAACCTTGTCGTATGGGATTGAGCCGCCCCGCGTGTCGGCACAGGCCGAGAGCAGCAATGAGCCGAGGGCCGAAAGCATCAAGAACGAGCGGGCAGAGGAATAAAGATGCACGGTTGCTCCTCGCATCATCGCGTGGCCGAAACCGACGGGATTTGCACCGTTAGGCCTATTACCCCCAGCCCCCCGAATCAATCAGGGTCCGACAAGTTTCATCTCGTATTAGCGGGTGTCGATTAGCCACTGATCAGAACCCTCAATCACGAGCGCTGTAAGGACGCCAGTGCGGTAGGCGCCCGTGTCGATTCCGATGCGATTAGGCAGGAGTTCCACCTCATCCGAAATTGTGTGTCCGTGAACGACCACGAAGCCATGATCGCGACTATCGAGCAGGAAATGTTCGCGGATCCACCTCAGGTCGTTTTGGCTCTGTTGTTCGAGCTCGACGCCCGGGCGTATCCCGGCGTGGACGAAGAGATAATCGCCGAAGCGGCAGCTATCGACAAAGCTTTCGAGGAACTTTGCGTGTTCCTTGGGTATCGCCGTCCGGACGACGCCTAGAGCTTGTTCGTCGTTTAGATTGACAAAACTTCCCGGCTCAATGCCGTAACTCTGCAGGCACTCCGAGCCCCCGAACCACCGCCATTTTGTGATCAATGAGAAATCTCCATTGAGAATGCGCAGAAGCACCTCCTCATGGTTCCCCAGCAGGAAGACGGTCCTGACGCCCGGCCGCTTGTAGGTGCGCAGCCGCTCGACCACCTGAGCCGAAGCCGGGCCGCGATCGATCAGGTCACCGACGAATACCAGCAGGGCCTTTTCAACCGGGCGATGCTGAAGGTCGGCGTGAATTTTCGCGAGCAGGTCCTCTAGCAAATCCAGGCGCCCGTGAATGTCACCGACCACATAGGCGCGATAGCCGTCAGGCCCGGAAGGCGCGCTCCGCCGTGAAGAGGACGACCTGAACATCAAGACCCGGCTTGTACCTTCGTTGAACCCTCAAGGGCTTCGAGATAGGCAGAGATTACGCGTTCCTCGCTAAATTCATCCTGAATTTTCCGGCGCGCGGCTTTACCCATGGCGAGGCGGGCCGGCTGCGGTAATTCTGCCATGCGGCGCATGGCAGCGGCCAGCGACCGGGCATCGCGAACCGCACAGAGATATCCGTTGATTCCGTCCTCGACGACGTCACGACAACCGGGAACGTCGGTCGCAACCAGTGGACGCGACATCGCTCCAGCTTCCAATAGCGACCGTGGTAGGCCTTCGCGATAGGATGGAAGGACTACGGCACTCGATGCGGCGATCGCCGGTCGCACGTCATCGGTCGTTCCAAGATATTCGACGTCACCGTTGGAAACCCAGGACTCGACCTCGCTTCGGCTGATGGCGGTTCGGTTCCCCTCGTCAAATTGCCCCAGAAGCTGGAAGCGCGCGTCGGGCAGCACGTCGCGAAGCGAACGCGCGGCATCCAGAAACTCAACCACGCCCTTGTCGCGAAGCAGCCTTCCGACGAACAAGAAGACTGGTGGTCCGGAGGCAGGTCGAACGGCCGTGAACCGGGCCAGGTCGACCCCAGACCCTGGAAGCACACGAGCTTGGTCGGGCCGGATAATCCGGCGCCGCGTGAAGAGTTCGCGATCCTCATCATTCTGGAAGAAAACGACAGGCGCACGACGAAAGCCGATTCGATAGAGCGAAGTGACCAATTGCTGCAGCAGCCCGTTGCGAATGAAGGCGGTTCCAAGGCCGCTGACGTTCGGAAATGCCGCGATGCCGAGCGAAGCCGCCGCGTAAGAGCCGTAGATGTTGGGCTTGATCGTGTATCCGAGATAAGCGGCAGGCCGTAGGCGCTTCAGCACTCTCCGATATTCGGCGAGTAGCCGCAGGTCAGCGAGCGGATTCACCCCGGATCGGTCGATTGATACAGAAATTTGCTCGACGCCCAGCTCCCGTATCCGGGCACCAACGTGGGTATCCTGAGGCGCCATGACTACGGGCTCGTAGCCTGCACCACGAAGTCCACGGATCAAGCCGGCCCGAAAATTCGCGATGTTCCAGTCGCTGTTGGCCGACAGGACAATCTTCTTCGACAGCGGGGGAACCTCAGGCGCTAAGCAATTGAAAGCGCGGGATCTCGACGTCGAAAGCCGTGCCATCTTCGTCGACCATGCGGTAGGTGCCACTCATCGACCCGCTCTCGGTGTCGAGTGGGCAACCCGACACATAATCGAAACTCGCGCCTGGCGCGATCAGAGGCATCTCGCCGACCACGCCCTCGCCCACGACCTCATGGACCGTTCCTCGGCCATCGACGATCGTCCAGCTGCGCGAGAGCAATTGAACCGCGACGTCGCCGCCGTTCTCGATTCGCACGTGATAAGACCAAAACCAGCGGCTGGTAGACGGATCCGACTGTTCGGCCAGGAAGCTGACGGCGACACGCACGGCCACCCCGCGCGTCACGGCGACATTGGGGAACAGCATGGCGAGCGCGTCGGTGTTCACTGCGCGAAGCCTAGGCGAGACCACTGGCACGGCGCAACCGGTCGACAAGCCTTTCGCGCGCCTCGGCTACCGGGCGCGATCGGTCGGTCAGCAGATCACGAAGAAGGAAGTGGCCGGTCAGGTCGAATCCCTGGATGATCTCGGGCCAGGACGCTCGCCCCCCTTCCCTCACAAATCTCGGCAAGGCGAGTAGCTTTCCCGCGTAGGGTTCCGCTTGGGCGGCACTGACGGCGCGGCCGGATTTCGGGCTAACCGCCACGAGATCATTGTTGCCTCCGGTCACTGCGCAGCGGTCGAGGTCAAGCCCGAACCCAAGCTCGGAGAGCAACAAAAGCTCGTAGCGAACCAGCGCTGCGCCCCAGCCAACGGCCGACGGGGCTGACTCGATTGCATCGAGGAGCCCCTCCAACGCCTGGTAGAGCGGCGGATAGGGCTGGCCTTCCGGCAGCGCGGTCGCAGTCAACACTGTTGCCCACTCGATCGCCGCGGCTGGCAGCGGTTCCGACAGCAAAGGCCCGCGACTGTGCACCAGCTCAACCGCCGCCTGCGGCAATTGCATCTCTGTTCGCGCTGACAAATGCGCCTGAACGACATTGCCGGCGATCAGCACCGGCCGCATGCGTTGTCCACGCGCGCCGCGAACATAAGCCGCAATGAGGCCCTGGTCGGGCGTCATCAATCGAACGATGGCACCATGTTCGCCATGGTTACGCAGCGCGCAGACGATGGCTGCCGTCTCACTCCTCATCCGCGCGGGTGGAAATAATCGTAAAGCTGGCGGGCCATCGCCTTGCTGATTCCGGGCGCCTTCTCGAGATCATCCAGCGCGGCGCCTTTCACCGCCCGTGCCGTGCCGAAATGCATGAGCAGCGCACGCTTGCGGTTCGGCCCTATGCCAGGGACCTCGTCGAGCGTGGAGGTTGTCAGCGATTTGGCGCGCTTGGCGCGATGAGTGCCGATCGCAAACCTGTGAGCTTCGTCGCGCAACCGCTGAAGATAAAAGAGAATTGCCGAATTCGTTGGAAAGGTGATCTCGCGACCTCCCGGCAGGTGAAACACCTCGCGGCCTTCGCGGCCGTGATGAGGGCCCTTGGCAACGCCCACCACCGGGACGTCGTGGACTCCCATATCTTCCATCACCTCGCACACCGCGGATAGTTGGCCCTTGCCGCCGTCGATGAGGATGAGATCCGGCCATTCGCCGCTCTGACGATCGGGGTCTTCCTTTTCCAGCCGCCCGAACCGCCGTTCCAGCACCTCTCGCATCATCGCGAAGTCATCGCCTGGCTGAGTCTCCGGGCGCTTGATGTTGAACTTGCGGTAGTTGTTCTTGCGGAAGCCTTCAGGCCCCGCGACAATCATCGCGCCGGTGGCGTTCGTGCCCATGATGTGGCTGTTGTCGTAGACTTCGATCCGCTTTGGCACGTCGCCCAGCTCAAAGGTGTCCGCTAGCTCGCGCAGGATCTTGCCCTGCGTCGTCGTCTCGGCGAGGTGCCGGTCCAACGCCTCCTCGGCATTGCGCTTCGCCTGGTCGAGGAGCTTGCGACGAGCGCCGCGGTGCGGAATTTCGATGACGACCTTCCGCTGGGCACGCTCCGAGAGCGCTTCTTCCAGCAGTTCGCGGTCGGTCATTTCGCGGTCCACAAGGATTCGCCGCGGCGGTGGCATGTCCTCGTAAAATTGGACAAGAAAGCTAGACAAAACCTCTGCTTCGGGCACGTCATTCGTATGCGCCGGGAAAAAGGCCCGATGCCCCCAGTTCTGCCCACCTCGGATGAAAAAGGCTTGGATCGACATGGTACCCGCCTTGCAGGCGAGCGCGAACACGTCGGCGTCGCCTAGGCCCTCGGCGTGCACGGTCTGGCTACCCTGAATGTAGGTCAGTGCCCGAAGCCGATCGCGATAGACCGCGGCCAGCTCATAATCCTGCTTGTCCGCCGCAAGCGCCATCTGCCGCGATAGCCGCGCCTGGACGCCGGTCGACTTGCCGGCGAGAAACTCCTTCGCCTCGCCGACCAGCTCGCCATAATCGTTGTCGTTGATCCGCCCCACGCAGGGCGCCGAGCAGCGCTTGATCTGGTAGAGCAGGCAAGGCCGAGACCGGTTGGCGAAAAAGCTGTCGGAACAGCTTCTTAGCAGGAACAGCTTCTGTAACGCATTAAGCGTTCGGGTGACCGATCCAGCGCTGGCGAACGGCCCATAATATTGTCCTTTGATCCGCCGCGCG
>JAFBAM010000299.1 GCA_019247755.1 Sphingomonas sp. | reverse complement strand
CCACAAGCCGCACGGGGTTCTTGCCGTCCTTGGCCCCTACAATTTCCCCGCACACCTGCCGAACGGGCACATCGTCCCTGCGCTGATTGCGGGCAATGCGGTGGTGTTCAAACCATCGGAGAAAACGCCCGCCACCGGCGAGTTCCTGGTGCAATGCTATCATGAAGCCGGCATTCCCGAAGGCGTAGTCCGCCTGGTGGTCGGCGGACCGGACCAGGGCCGATCGCTCGCAAGCCAAAGCGGTATTGACGGGCTGCTTTTCACGGGGTCCGCGCGCGCTGGCATGGCGCTACACAAGCAGTTTGCAGAAACGCCGCAGAAGATTCTGGCGCTCGAGCTCGGCGGCAATAATCCGCTCGTGATCTGGCATGCAAAGGACTTGGATTCGGCGGCGACGATCGCGGTCCAGTCGGCCTATCTCTCGGCCGGACAGCGTTGCACTGCAGCACGGCGGTTGATTGTCCCTGAGGATGATCATGAACCGCTGATCACTGCCATCCGGAAACTCCTCGACCGGATGGTTGTGGGCCAACCGTTCGATGACCCACAGCCGTTCATGGGCCCGCTGATTGACGCTGCGGCGGCGGACCATGTGCAAGAACAATGGCTCAACTTGATGATGAAGGGCGGAAAACCGATCTGCCGTCTTGAGCGCCCGGATGGACAGAAGCCCTTCCTCACGCCCGGGCTGATCGATGTCACGGACGTGAGGGATCGTCCGGACGAGGAGATCTTCGGGCCGGTCCTGCAGCTCATAAGGGTCAAGGACTTCGATGCCGCGATCGCGGAAGCGAACAACACCCGCTTCGGCCTGGCCGCCAGCCTTATCGGCGGCAGCCCGGAGATGTACGACAAGTTCTGGGCGAACGTTCGCGCTGGCGTCATCAACTGGAACAAGCCCACGAACGGCGCTCCCTCGAACGCGCCGTTCGGCGGCGTCGGGCTGTCGGGCAACCACCGGCCGAGTGCTTTCTATGCCGCCGATTATTGCGCCTATCCGGTGACCAGCAGCGAAGCCGATCGGGCGCGCGCGTCCATCGGCGAAGGCCTGCGCGACCCCAATATGCAGGAAGACTGAAGCGTCCCAACAACTGATCCCTGAAACAAGTTCAGGGTGACGGCCGTTCAAGCCCGTGATGAGTAACCGCAAATGGATCGGCGCGGCCCTCGGCCTCGCCCTGTGCAGCACCGCCCTCGCCTCCTGCTCTGTCAAGAATGACGCGTCAGGTGGCCAGACCTCCGAGGCCGGCCAGGCGGCCGTCAACTGGACTAACGACACCGAGAAGCAGCTTCGCGAGGCGATCGCGGGCGCGCCAGCGAACGGCCTCAAGCCCGATCTTTTTCTCAAAGGTGGGGAAAGCGGCGCAGCGCTGACCGATGCGGCCCTGAAATATGCCTCCGCGCTGGCGAACGGCTATGCCGACCCAACCCAGCTTCACGAGGTCTATACCATCCCGCATCCCATGGTGGATGTGCGCGCCGGCCTCCAGCAGGCGATCCAGAAGGGCGATGTGAAGGGGTGGCTCGCGTCGCTCGTCCCGCAGACCGATGAATACAAAGCGCTTAGTCAGGCACACATCCACTACCTCCGGCTCGCCTCACAGAGTGAGTCCCAGACCGTCGCCGAAGGTGCGGCCATCAAGCCCGGGAGCAGTGACCCCCGGGTCGCGCAGATCGCAGCGGCCCTGCGCTCGCTCGGCTACCTGAGTCCGCAATCGCAAGCTGCGAGCTATTCGCCGGACATGGTCGCCGCCGTGAAGAAGCTGCAGGGCGAATTCGGATTCAAGCAGGACGGGATCATCGGAGGCAACACGCTCTATGCCCTCAACGCCGGTCCCGCCTGGCGCGCGCGCCAGCTCGCGGTCGCGATGGAGCGGCTGCGGTGGCTTCCCCGTAATCCGCCCGGGACCCGCATTGACGTGAATACCGCAGGATCCGTCCTCGACTATTATCGCGACGGACAGAGTGTGGATCACCGCAAGGTGGTCGAAGGCGAAGCCGACAAGCCGACCCCGCAACTGCAGGCCCCCATCGTCCGCCTTGTTGCCAATCCGACCTGGACCGTGCCGAAGGGAATTGGCGTCAAGGAGCTGGGAGACAAGAGCCAATCCTGGCTTCAGGAAAACGGTTACGTCCTGAAGGGCGACCAGTGGATCCAGCAGTCGGGGCCGAAGAACTCACTCGGCCTAGTGAAGTTCGACATGGACGACAAGGAGGCGATCTACCTCCACGACACACCCGCCAAAGCGCTATTCGGCATGGACGACCGTCACCGGAGCCACGGCTGCGTGCGTGTCGAGAACGCGATGCAGTTCGCAACCATGCTCGCTCAGCAGGAAGGTGTGCTCGACCAGTTCCAGCAGGCGACACAGAAGCAGGACGAGACCTTCATCAAGCTGCCCAACCCAATCCCCGTGCGTCTGCTCTACGAGACCGCGTTCTGGGACGGCGCCAACGTCCAGTTCCGGCAGGACGTTTACGGTTGGGACGACAATGTCGCGAAAGCGCTAGGACTTGCGCCTGGCAGGCCGGTCAAGATTCAGCAACCCGAAAGCAGCGACGAAATCGCCCCCTAATAGCCGAAGGCGCCGGACCCAGCCGACGCCTTCGCCCCCTCCCCATGACCGCGCGGCCGGGCGCGGTCAGCTCATTCAGCCCCGCATGTCGGGCATATAGCCTTCGTCGACGAGGTCGCTGAACTTGGTGATCCGGCTGTCGAACTTGAGGCGGACCTTGCCGGTCGAGCCGTGGCGCTGCTTGGCGACAATGACTTCTGCCAGGCCGTAGACTCGCGCCATTTCCTCGCGCCACTTGTCGATTTCGGGATGGTCGTCGGCCGGTTGCCGCGCCGCGAGGTAATAATCCTCGCGGTATATGAAAAGCACGATGTCCGCGTCCTGCTCGATCGAGCCCGATTCACGAAGGTCCGAGAGCTGCGGGCGCTTGTCCTCGCGCTGCTCGACCGCGCGGCTGAGCTGCGAAAGGGCCACGACCGGCACGTCGAGCTCCTTGGCAAGTTGCTTCAGTCCTCGGCTGATCTCCGAGATCTCCTGTACGCGATTATCTCCAGCGCTCCCCTTCCCCGTTCCCTGGAGCAGCTGGAGATAATCGACGATCACCATGCCGATGCCCTTCTGCCGCTTGAGGCGGCGAGCGCGGGCACGCAGCGCGGCAATGGTCAGGCCCGGCGTGTCGTCAATGTAGAGCGGAAGGCTTTGAAGCTCGGCGGCGGCACGAGCCAATGACCGGAATTCCGACTGGCTGATGCGGCCCATGCGGAGGTTCTCGGAGCTGATGCCCGATTGCTCGGCAAGGATGCGGGTCGCGAGCTGGTCCGCCGACATTTCGAGGCTGAACAAGGCGACCGGGGTGCCAGCCGACTTGGCCGTCTCGATCCCGTCTTCCTGGTCCTGAAGCAGCCGCTTGGCGGCGCTGAAGGCGACGTTGGTCGCGAGCGAGCTCTTGCCCATGCCTGGGCGGCCAGCGACGATGACGAGGTCGGACTTGTGAAGTCCGCCGATCTTGCCGTTGAGGCTATCGAGGCCGGTGGTGAAGCCCGACAGATGCCCGCCGCTGTTGAGCGCCTTCTCGGCATTCTGCAGCGCTTCCTTGGTCGCTTCGCCAAAGCTCTTGGCCTTGCCTTCGGCGCCGCCTTCCTCGGCGACCTTGTAAAGCTCGGTCTCGGCGCGCTCGATCTGAGCGAGGGGGGCAACGTCCTCACTCGTATCGAGCGCGCCTTCCACGAGGTCGCGTCCCACGCCGATGAGGGCACGGAGCAACGCGAGATCGTAGATCTGTTCGGCGAAATCGCGAGCGCCAATGACGGCGGCGCCGGAGCCGGTGAGCTGGGCGAGATAGGCCGGACCGCCGACTTCCTTCATCCCGTCGTCGGCCTCGAAAAGAGGCTTCAGCGTGACAGGATTGGCGATGCGGTTCGAATCGGTCAGCCGCAGGATCGATTCGTAGATGCGGCCGTGCAGCGGCTCGAAGAAATGGTGCGGCTTCAGCTTCAGCTGGATGTCTTCGACCAGCCGATTGTCGATCATCAGCGCGCCAATCAGCGCGGCTTCGGCTTCGACGTTTTGCGGAAGGGCCGGAGGTGCTTCTGACGCAGACTCGGCGATGCGGATGACTTCGGCCATGCGAGGCTCCTAAGCTCGTGTGGCCCCACATCAAGCGCGAACAAATGTAGCACAGCTGGGGATAAGTTGTGCACGAATCAAATAGGTGCCCGCAGGAACTGTCAGAAACGCGAAACGGCGCTCATCCACAGAAATAATCCGGCCCAATTGAAGCGCTCCAACCGCCTCGTTACGCACTCGCCATGGCGATTTTGTCCGACCGCTGGATTCGCGAGCAGGCGCAGCAAAACGGCATGATCGAGCCGTTCGTCGAGGCGCAGCGGCGCGAGGGCTGCATTAGCTACGGCCTCTCCTCCTACGGCTATGACGCGAGGGTCGCGGACGAGTTCAAGATTTTCACCAACGTAGACTCGGCGACGGTCGACCCGAAGGACTTCGCGTCGAACAGCTTCGTCGACCGCAAGACCGACGTCTGCATCATCCCGCCGAACAGCTTCGCGCTGGCGCGGACGGTCGAATATTTCCGCGTGCCGCGCGACGTGCTCGTGATCTGCCTCGGTAAGTCGACCTACGCCCGCTGCGGGATCATCGTGAACGTGACTCCGCTGGAACCCGACTGGGAGGGCCATGTGACGCTGGAGTTCTCGAACACCACGCCGCTCCCGGCCAAGGTCTATGCCAACGAAGGCGCGTGCCAGTTTCTGTTCCTGCAGGGGAACGAACCGTGCGAGGTCAGCTACGCCGACCGGGCCGGCAAATATATGGGGCAGAAGGGCGTCACCCTTCCCAAGCTGTGATCTCCGAGGAAGCTGCCCGCCTAGACGCTGCGGACCCGCTGGCCTTCGCCCGTGAGCGGTTCCGATTGCCGCAGGGCATGATCTATCTCGACGGCAATTCGCTGGGCGCGATGCCCGCCGCCGTGCCGAATGTGCTCGCCGAGGCGCAGCGCCAATGGCGCGACGACCTCATTGCCAGCTGGAACAAGCATGGCTGGATCGACTGGCCCACGCGGATC
>JAFBAM010000263.1 GCA_019247755.1 Sphingomonas sp. | reverse complement strand
GTGATGGACCGCTGTCCGAAGATCGAGATCCCGCGGCTCGGGCTGCCGAAGGTGAGCGCGGAAGCCTAGGCGGCGCCGACCGTCATTTCCGGTATAAGCACCGTCGGCGCATCAATGCCGCGCCGGAATTCGAGGTCGCTGCCCGGTTCAAGAGTCTCAAACATGTCGAGCAGGTTCGACGCAATCGTAATCTCCGACACCGGTTCTGCGATCTCGCCGCCCCGAACCATGAACCCGACCGCGCCGCGGCTGTAGTCGCCGGTCACGGCGTTCACGCCCTGCCCGATCAACTCGATGACCAGCACGGCTTCCGGAAATGCCGCGAGCAGTTCTTCACGGCTGTGTGGGCCAGCGGCGAGATAGAGATTACTGGGACTGGCCCCTGGAGCGCCCGCCGCGCCACGAGCAGCATGGCCGGTCGGCTGAATGCCGAGCTGTCGCGCCGACGCGCTCTCCGCGATCCAGGTCGTCAGCACGCCGTTCGATACCAGCTCCTGCCGGGACACGCGTACGCCCTCCCCGTCGAACGGCCGGGCGCGCAGTCCGCGAGCGCGGAGCGGATCGTCGACGATCGTGACGCCCTGCGAGAAGATTGCTTGGCCGAGCTTCTCCTGGAGGAAGCTGGTCTTGCTGGCGATTGCCGAGCCGCTGATCGCCCCGGCAAAATGGCTGAGCAATGTCAGCGAGACCCGCGGATCGAAGATCACCGGATACTTCCCGGGCTTCGGACGAGTGGGGTTAAGGCGGGCAACCGCGCGCGCTCCGGCGCTGCGGCCAATCTCGACGGGCGTATCTAGGTCCGCAATGTGCCGCGCACTTTGGGCGGCATAGTCGCGCTGCATCGTGGCGCCTTCGCCGGCGATGACCACGGCTGAAAGGCCGTGGGCGCTGCTGCGATATGCGCCGGAGAAGCCGCCGGACGTTGCAAGGGCAACCGTCGTTGCGGACGCGCTTGCGCCCGACCCGCTTGAGTTGGTCACGCCTTCGACGGCAAGCGCCACCTGTTCCGCCTCAAGCGCCCGAGCGCGAAGCTCTTCAGGATCAGGATCATGCCGGTCGTCTGAATCGAGCGCCGGCAGATCACCACGGTGCAGCAGATCAGAGGGAGCGAGACCAACGAACGGATCCTCAGGCGCTTCTCTCGCCATGGCGCGGCACCGCTCGACGAGCGTACTAAGCGCTTCATCCGACAAGTCGGAAGAAGCCACCGTGGCGGACCGCTGACCAGCGAACAAGCGCAGCCCGATCTGCTCGCCTTCCGAGCGGCTGAGGCTGTCGATCTCGCCCAGGCGGACCTGCACGCCCGACGATCGTTCGCCGACGTAAAGTGCGTCGGCAGCGGTCGCGCCTGCCCTTATGCCGCGTTCGACGAGGTTTTCCGCGATGATCTTGGCTTGGTCGGGTGATTGCATGACGAGGCGCCTAACGCGCCGACAGGCCGACGACCAGCATGGCGAGGAAAACGAACAATCCGCAGGTGCGGTTCGACCTGAAAAGCGTGAGCGCGAGGTCGCCGTCGTTCGGATCTGCTCGTAGCGCCTGACTGGCAAGATGGATCGTGGTCGGAGCGAGCGCCAGCAACGCGATCCAGTCCGGCCTCACTGACCATATGGCAGCACCCCAAAACAGGACCGCAAGGGCATAGAAGACGCCGATTCCGAGCGGCGCCTTGTCGCCGAGACGACGGGCAGAAGATTTCACGCCCACGAGCGCGTCATCTTCCTTGTCCTGGATCGCGTACAGCGTGTCGTAACCGACTACCCAGGCAATGCTCCCGAACCAAAGCAGGAAAGGCGTCCGCGACAGGCTGCCGGTGACTGCGGGCCAGCCGACCAATGCACCCCATGAAAAGACCAGCCCCAGCCAGGCCTGCGGCCACCAGGTGACGCGTTTCATGAAAGGATAGGCGGCGACGGGCGCGATGCTCACTAACGCGACAAAGGCTGCGGTTGGTTTAAGGCGGAGCAGGACGAGCAGGCCGATCAGGCAAAGGCCCCCGATCCAGAGCCATGCCGATTCGACCGAGACGCGTCCGCTGGCGAGCGGCCTCAACCGGGTGCGCTCGACGCTGCCGTCCAGATCTTTGTCCACGATATCATTGTACACGCAGCCAGCGCTCCGCATCGCGAACGCGCCGAGAGCGAGCCACAGGAACAGGCCCCAGCGGCCGTCCACGCCCGCCAGCGCGATGCTCCAGGCGCAGGGCCAGTAAAGCAGCCACGTGCCGATCGGCCGGTCGAGCCGCATCAGGCTGGCGTAAGGCCTTAGCCGCGGCGGTAGAGCGCCGATGAAGCCGCGACGCTCGCTGTCGGGAACGATGTCGGTCGATGCAGTCACGAACGAGCTGTTAGCGACCTTGGCGTGAACTTGCAGCTTCGTCGGCGGCACTGACAGAGGGCGAAGGTCTGACGTCGGCCTCATCGACGGGTCTGCCTTTGCCGGCGGGCGCCTCGCCGACCCCCTGTTCGGAGAGGCGCTCGCGCGATTTGAAACGTGCGGCGAATGTCCTAGTTCGCTTCCGATGCCCGCTACTCCTGCCTGGCCTCCAAAGAGCCTGCCGCGCTTGTTCGTGCGGACACCCTTGGCCGAGGGCGCGATCGTGGCGTTGGACGGCGGCCAAGCCAATTATCTCGGCAATGTCATGCGGCTCGGTCCGGGGGCCGAATTGCTCGTCTTTGACGGCCAGTCGGGCGAGTGGCTCGCGCGGATTGCCGAAGCGGGCAAGAAGCGCATGACGCTCACCGTCGAGCGCCAGACTCGCGAGGCGGAGACCGTCTCCGACGTCTGGCTGGCTTTCGCGCCCGTCAAGCGCGCGCAGACCGACTGGCTCGTCGAGAAAGCGACCGAGCTTGGCGCCGCGCGGCTCATCCCGGTGATGACGCAGCGGACGATCGCCGAACGGGTGAAGTTGGAACGGCTGGAGGCAATCGCCATCGAAGCGGCCGAGCAGTGTGGCCGCACGCGCCTTCCAGATTTTGACGAGCCCTTGCCTCTCCGACACCTGCTCAAGCATCGCGATGCTTCGCGAACGCTTTATTTTGCCGACGAAGAAGGCGGGGATTGGGCGCCGGATGCGTTCACTCCCGGCGCCTGCATCATCCTCATCGGCCCCGAGGGCGGTTTCACCGACGAAGAGCGCGCCGCCGTCCGCGCCGCGCCGAACGCGGTCCCCATTTCGCTCGGCCCGAGGATCCTGCGCGCCGAAACAGCCGCGCTTGCCGCGCTGACCACCTTCATGGCGGTGGCGGGGGACTGGCGGCTTATTGACTCATAAGTCAGAATCGCTGGCGCGCTCTCGCGGGCGCGGCTAATCGCCCCCAACCATGACCACCAAGACTGACGATAGCGCGAGCCCGCTCATCGAGAGCCGCTACGATCTGTTGTCGGTCTTCTCGGGCGGCGAGAAGCCGCGCGAGCGATGGCGGATCGGCACCGAGCACGAGAAGTTCGTCTACCGCGTGGAGGATCATCGTGCACCTTCGTGGGACGAGCCCGGTGGCATCCGCGACCTTCTAATGGGCCTCACCGAATTCGGGTGGGAGCCGGTACTCGAGAATGGCAAGGTCATCGCGCTGAAGGGCAAGGACGGCAACGTCAGCCTCGAGCCGGCGGGCCAGTTCGAGCTTTCTGGGGCTCCGCTTGAAAACCTCCACCAAAGCTGCGCTGAATCTGGCCGCCACCTGCAACAATGCAAGGAGGTCGGCGAACGGCTCGGACTTGGCTTCCTCGGCGTCGGCATGTGGCCCGACAAGACCCGCGACGAGCTGCCGCGGATGCCAAAGGGCCGATACAAGGTCATGCTCAACTATATGCCCAAGGTCGACAGCCTCGGGCTCGACATGATGCTTCGCACCTGTACCATACAGGTGAATCTAGATTATTCTTCAGAAGCCGATATGGTGAAGAAGTTTCGTGTCGGCCTCGCGTTGCAACCGGTCGCCACCGCCCTGTTCGCCAACTCGCCCTTCACCGAAGGCAAGCCCAACGGCTTCAAGAGCTTCCGGAGCCGCATCTGGGAAGACACGGATCCCGACCGTACCGGCATGCTGCCGTTCGTGTTCGAGGACGGGTTCGGGTACGAGCGCTACTGCGACTACATGCTCGATGTGCCGATGTACTTCGTCTATCGCGGCGGCCAGTACATCGACGTCGCGGGCCGCAGCTTCCGCGACTTCCTCGACGGGCGGCTGCCCGAACTTCCCGGCGAGAAGCCGACGCTAACCGACTGGATAGACCACCTTTCGACCGCTTTCCCGGAGGTAAGGCTCAAAAGCTTCCTTGAGATGCGTGGGGCCGACGGCGGCCGCTGGGGCCGCATCTGCGCGCTGCCGGCACTTTGGGTGGGCCTGCTTTATGACGACCAGTCGCTGGAAGCGGCATGGGATCTGGTCAAGCATTGGAACATCGAGGGACGCGAAGCGCTCCGGCATCAGGTGCCGAGGCTCGCGCTCGAAGCGACGACGCCAGACGGCGAGACGATGCAAGACTTTGCGGCACGCGTGCTCGACATCGCTGCCGAGGGCCTGACCCGTCGCGCCCGCCTGAACAGCGCCGGTGACAATGAGGGCGGCTTCCTCGACCCATTGCGCGAAGTTGTCTCGACGGGCATCACCCCCGCCGATCGGTTGCTTAACAAGTACGAACATGAGTGGGGCGGCGACGTCTCTCCCATCTACGAGGAGTTCAGCTTCTAATGGACGCGATGAGCCCCAAGCGCCGCACGCTCTACCCCGCGATCGAACCGTACGAGGTCGGGATGCTGGACGTCGGCGACGGCCATAGTCTCTACTGGGAGCTTTGCGGCAACCCGAACGGCAAACCCGTGGTCTTCCTGCATGGCGGCCCGGGAGGTGGTTCCAGCCCCGACCATCGGCGTCAGTTCAACCCGGACAAGTATAAGATCCTCGTGTTCGATCAGCGCGGCTGCGGCAAGTCGACGCCCTATGCGAGCCTTGAGAACAATACGACCTGGGACCTGGTCGAGGATATCGAGAAGCTCCGCAGAGAGGTCGCGAAGGTCGACAAGTGGCAGGTCTTCGGTGGCAGCTGGGGCTCAACTCTCGCGATCACCTATGCCGAGACCCATCCGGATCGCGTGACCGAGCTGGTGCTGCGCGGCATCTTCCTGTTCGACCAGTATGAGATCGACTGG
>JAFBAM010000234.1 GCA_019247755.1 Sphingomonas sp. | reverse complement strand
TCGCCAAGCTGGCGCGCTGGCTCGTCGAGAGCGGTGTCGTCAAAGCCGACGCTGACCAGGTCGAACGAGCGGCGCGGCTGGCCAAGGCCGACCTCGTCACCGGGATGGTCGGTGAATTTCCGGAGCTTCAGGGCGTCATCGGAGGGTATCTCGCCGAAGCGCAGGGCGAACCGATAGTGGTCGCCGATGCCATCCGCGACCACTACAGACCGGCGGGGCAGGGCGATGATGTGCCGACGGCGCCGGCAACGGTCGCAGTGGCGCTTGCTGACAAGATGGACAGCCTCGTTGGCTTCTTCCAATTCGGTGAGAAACCAACGGGATCTAAGGACCCGTTCGCACTGCGGCGTGCAGCGCTGGGCGCACTCAGCCTCATCATCGAGAATGGCTTGCGCGTCTCGATGCGTGACCTGATCACGGCCGCAGCCCATCAGGGTGGCGACGACGCAGGCCGCGAGATTGCCGGATTCCTCATTGAGCGGCTGAAGGTCCAGCAGCGTGAAGCCGGGGTAAGTCACGACATGATTGACGCGGTCGTGGCGGTTGAGACCGGCGGCGACAACGTTCGAATGGTGCGGAGAGTGCAGGCGCTGCAGCACTTCATTCGTACCGAAGACGGTTCCGATCTGCTTGCCGCTTATAAGCGTGCGGCAAACATCCTGAAGAAGGAGAATTGGGCTGGCGGGGTCATGACCTCGCCGGCGACGGAGGGCATCCCCCAGACGGGTGAAGAAGATCCACTCGTGCTTGTCGATGATCCCATCATTGGAGATGCGGTCGCTGAACTGGCCTCGGGGCAGACCGGTGCCGACCTGCCTCAGGAAAAAGCGCTGATTTCTGCGCTCGACGCCTCAGAGGCGAAAGCTTCCGCGGCGGTCGACGAGGAAGATTTCACCGGCGCAATGGCAGCGCTGGCGACCCTGCGCAAACCGATCGACGATTTCTTCGATCATGTCACGGTCAACGACCCGGACGTATCCAAGCGCGAGCGCCGTTTAAACCTGCTGATGCGCTTCCGCGACGCCGTTAATCGCGTCGCCGACTTCTCGAAGATCGAGGGCTAGAAAGCCACGTCTTCGGGCGGGCTCTTCACCGCCGCACCGCGCAGAGAGTCCCGTTCTCGCCATTCCTTCTCGCGCGCCTCATACTCGCGCTGGCGATCGGCGTGCGCGTTCTCAAGCTCTTTTCGGCGATTGACTTCACTGTTGTAGCGCTCGCGCCATTTGCGGCGGCCGCCGGCGGTCAAAAACACGCCGATCAGCAGTCCGAGCAGGAAGACGAGGCCGCAGATCGCCCAGAGGTTCGGATCGGTTGTGATGTTCATCTCGCTTCCCCAACGAATATGGTTCGCGACGACTACGCCTGAGCGCGCCGTCGCGTTCCATTCTTGTTGCGAAACGAGTGCTTACTTCCCGTGGAGGAAGCTGTCGTTGATCGAGCAGGTTGCCGGACCAAGGATGACCACGAACAGGGTCGGCAAGATGAACAGGATCAGCGGAACGGTCATGATCGCCGGGAGGCGTGCCGCTTTTTCCTCCGCGCGCATCATGCGCTGGTGGCGGAACTCTGCCGACAGAACGCGCAGCGCCGAAGCGAGCGGCGTACCGTATTTCTCGGTCTGGATCATGGTCGTGACGACGCCGCGCACGGCCTCGAGGTCGACGCGCTGGGCAAGGTTCTCAAACGCGTTCCGGCGTTCGGCGAGGAAGCCGAGCTCGATCGCGGTCAGGCCGAACTCGTCGCCCAGTTCCGGATAGGCTTTGCCCAATTCCCTGGCGACGCGGTTGAACGCGGCGTCCACGGTAAGGCCGGCCTCGGCGCAGATGACGAGGAGGTCGAGCGCGTCGGGAAGACCCTTGCGGATCGCGTGGCTGCGCTTGGTGACCTTGTTCTTTAGCCAGATGTCGGGAGCCTTGTAGGCGCCGACGATCAGGCCCGCGACGGTGGCATAGCGGCGGAACCATGACCAGTCTGGGAAATAGCCCAGCCCGTACAGCATCACGACCGCGGTAACGCCGATCACCACCGGCAGCACGAAGCGCGCGAAGATGATGAAGAAGGCGAGGTCCTTGGTGCGGATACCGGCCTGCATCAGGCGGATCTGCGCCTTCTGGACCTGGTCGTCCTGGAGCATTTTGAACTGCCCCAGGAGCTGACGGATGTTGTCCGCCGCCTGGTTCCGGTTGGTTAGCTTCTTACGCCGGTTGGTCGACGCGACGATGCCCGCCTTCAGCTGCTCGCGGCGTTCGTTGAGCGCCTTCACGCGGCGCGCCATCGGGTCCTTGACCGTCGTCGCGGCGTAAATTGCGAGCATCACGGCGAACGTCGCGACGGCGCTCAGGATC
>JAFBAM010000059.1 GCA_019247755.1 Sphingomonas sp. | reverse complement strand
CGATCCCGTCGGATGCGGCCTGCGCGCTGCCGAAGCTTACCGCTCCATCGTACTCGTCAAGGGCCCGCCGAGCCATGTCGTCTGCCCTGACGGCAAGGTCTGGACCCACGAGGGAGGCGCCCCGGGACTTGGTGTCTCGGGCAGCGGCGACGTCCTGGCCGGCATTGTCGGCGGACTGCTCGCCCGCGGTGCGGAGCCGCTTAACGCTTTGCTATGGGCCGTCTGGCTTCATGGCGAGGCGGGCGCCACGCTTTCGAACAAGGTCGGGACCGTAGGATTCCTCGCCCGCGAGATCGCGGACGAAATTCCGGCACTTCTACCCCGCTAGTTTCCGTACCGCTCCAGCTCGTCGCCGATCAGTCGCACGACGTGCAGCACGTTGGTCGAGCCCGCCTTGCCGAACGGGATCCCCGCCATGACGATCACCCGGTCGCCACCCTTGGCAAGCTGATGCCGCAGGGCCATGCGCTTAGCCTTCTCGACCATCTCCTCGAAGCTGGAGACGTCGCGCGAATGCACCGCGTGGACGCCCCACAGCAGGCCCATCCGCCGTGACGTGTGCAGCGACGCGCTCATCGCCAGTAGAGGTATTGGCGGGCGCTCGCGGGCGATGCGCCGCGCGGTCGAGCCCGAGCTGGTGTAGCAAAGCATCGCCGTCGCCGAGATAGTGCTCGCGATCTGCCGCGCCGAGCCGGCGAGCGCGTCGGCAGTCGTCGCCTCCAGCCGTGTCTGGGTGAAGTGGATGCGCGCCTGGAAGCTGGGATCGCGCTCGACGCTATCGGCGATGCGGTTCATCATCTCGACCGCTTCGCACGGGTACTGGCCCGCGGCGCTTTCCGCCGACAGCATGACCGCATCGGCGCCGTCGTAGATCGCCTTCGCGACGTCGCTGACCTCTGCCCGCGTCGGAGTCGGCGAGGTGATCATCGATTCCAGCATCTGCGTGGCGACGACGACAGGCTTGCCGTATTGCCGCGCGGTCGCGACGATCTTGTTCTGGAGCGGCGGCACCTGCTCGGGCGGAAGCTCGACGCCAAGGTCGCCGCGCGCGACCATCACCGCATCGGCCAGCGCGACGATGTCGTTCAGGCGGTCGATCGCGGCCGGCTTCTCGATCTTCGCCAGCAGTGCCGCGCGGTCGCCGATCAGCGTCCGTGCCTCCGCGACGTCCTCCGGGCGCTGCACGAAGGACAATGCAATCCAGTCCGCCCGCTGTTCGAGCGCGAACTGCAGGTCGTCCTTGTCCTTGTCGGTAAGCGCCGGGATCGGCACGACCACGTCGGGAACGTTGACGCCCTTGTTGTCGGAGACGGGGCCGCCGACCTTCACTTCCGTCACGATCTCGCTGTCGCCCGCCTTGAGCACGTTGAGGCGGACCTTGCCGTCATCGATCAGGATGTTGGTGCCCGGGCGCACCGATTCGAACAGTTCGGGATGCGGCAGCTGGACGCGCTTGCTGTCGCCCGCCTTGTCGCTCCGGTCGAAGATGAACTGCTGGCCCTTTTCCAGCACCGTCCGCCCACCCTCGAATTGACCGACGCGGAGCTTCGGTCCCTGGAGGTCGAACAGGATCGTCGTCGGCCGGTGGAATTCCTTTTCCAGCGCCCGGATATGATCGACCAGCTTGGCCTTCTGCTTCTGGTCGCCATGGCTCATGTTGATCCGGAACGCATCCGCCCCGGCCAGCATCAGCCTACGGATCATCTTCGCGTCGCTCGACGCCGGGCCAAGCGTCGCCAGGATCTTCACCTTGCGTGAGCGCGGCGGGAGGGTTTCGGTCAAGGTCGCGTCCCTTTCAGCGCCCGCCTTAGCCGCTTGCCATGCCGGTTCAAGGCGCTAGAGCCGCGTCCAACAATTCACATCAGTGGAGTAACAAGAGCATGGCGGAGGGCACCGTCGCGGCTGACCAGTTGCGGCTGTTTATCGAGCGCATCGAGCGTCTGGAGGAGGAGAAGAAGGGGATCGCGGACGACGTTCGCGACGTCTATTCCGAGGCCAAGGCCAATGGCTATGATCCGAAGATCATGCGCATGATCGTTCGCTTGCGGAAGATGGAGACCCATACGCGTCAGGAACAGGACGCGATCCTGGAGACCTATCGCCAGGCGCTCGGGCTGGAATAAGAGAGCGGTGTTTCGGGGGTTCCCTATCGGGGCCCCCGCAAAGTACCACTTTGCGGGGTAAGATGGCAGGTCATTCCAAATTCAAGAACATCATGTACCGGAAGGGGGCGCAGGATAAGAAGCGCTCCGCCCTCTTTTCGAAGCTCAGCCGCGAGATCACCGTCGCGGCCAAGATGGGCCTGCCCGATCCGGACGCAAACGCGCGTTTGCGCTCGGCTATCATCGCAGCGCGCGCCCAGTCGATGCCAAAGGACAATATCCAGCGGTCGATCGACAAGGCTTCGGCGAGCGATGGCGAGAATTACGAGGAAATCCGTTACGAGGGCTTCGGCCCGGGTGGCGTCGCCATCATCGTCGAGGCCCTGACCGACAACCGCAATCGCACCGCGACCAACGTCCGCACGATCTTCTCCAAGAACGGCGGCAACCTCGGTGCCGGCGGCAGCGTCAGCCACGGCTTCTCGCGTCTCGGCCTCGTCGAATATCCGGCCAGCGCCGGCGACGCCGACAAGGTGTTCGAAGCCGCGATCGAGGCGGGCGCGGAAGATGTCGAAAGCGACGAGGACGGCCACCGCATCTGGACCAGCATCGAAAGCCTGCACGAGGTTGCGCGCGCGCTCGAAGGCCTTCTCGGCGAGGGTGAAGGCGCCAAGCTTGCGTGGAGGCCGTCGACCGAGGTCGAGGTCCATGGAGACGACGCGGCGAGCCTCATGAAGCTGATCGACGCGCTCGAGGAAGACGACGACGTCCAGACCATCTGGGGCAATTACGACGTGCCCGACGAAGAGCTGGAGAAGCTCGCCTGAGGGTCCTCGGCCTCGACCCCGGGCTCGGCACGACCGGCTGGGGATTGATCGAGGCTGAAGGCAACCGCCTTACGCACATCGCCAACGGGCAGATCAAGACGGACACGTCCGCGTCGCTGCCGCGCAGGCTCTCCGCGCTGGCGGACCAGCTCGAGGCTTTGATCGCGGATCGCGTTCCTGCCGCCGCCGCCGTCGAGGAGGTGTTCGTCAACAAGAACCCGCAATCGACGCTGAAGCTCGGGCAGGCGCGGGGCGTCGCCCTGATGTGCGCGGCACGGGCCGGCATCGAAGTGGGCGAATATTCCCCGGCATTGGTCAAGAAAGCGGTGGTCGGCACCGGGGGGGCCGAGAAGGCGCAGGTGCACGCGATGGTCTCGCGGCTGCTTCCGAGCGTGAAAATCGCCGGCCCTGATGCTGCCGATGCGCTGGCCGTTGCCATTACCCACGCACATCATCTGGCGACGGCGCGCCGCATCGCTTAAGCCTGTCTCATGATCGCGCGACTTTCCGGAATGCTCGCCGAGACCAGTGGCGACAGCGCGGTGATCGACGTCGGCGGCGTCGGCTATCTTGTGCACCTGAGTTCCAAGACGCTCGATGCGATCGGCGCGATTGGCGGCGAGGTGACACTCCTGACCGAATTGCAGGTACGCGAGGACGCCTGGACCCTGTTCGGCTTCGGCTCGGCCGTCGAGCGCGACGCCTTCCGCGCGCTAACCTCGATCCAGGGCGTCGGCGGACGACTCGCCTTGGCGATTCTTTCCGTCCTTGCTCCCGACGAGCTCGCCCGAGCCGTCGCTCAGGAAGACAAGGCGATGATTGGCCGCGCGAACGGCGTCGGTCCGAAGCTCGCGGCCCGCATCGCGAACGAACTTCAAGGCAAGCTCGGCGTCGTCGCGATCGGCGGCGCGGCGCTGGCTCCTCGTGGCGGCGCGGCTGCGGACGCTTTGTCGGCGCTCGCCAATCTCGGCTTCAAGCCGGCCGAAGCCAGCGCCGCCGTCAATGCCGCACAGGACGAACTCGGCCCCGACGCGACGCTGGACGCGCTCGTTCGGACGGCGCTCAAGAAAGCGGCGAAGTGACCGAGCACATCGCCTCCTGCCGCTGCGGCCAGCTACGAGCGATTGCCAGCGGTGACCCCGTCCGCGTTTCCATCTGCCACTGCCTGGCGTGCCAGAAGCGCACCGGAAGCGCTTTCTCTGCGCAGGCCCGCTGGCCCGCCGAGTGCGTAACCGTGGAAGGGGAATCGAAGAGCTGGATCCGCACCGCCGACAGCGGCCAGGCTACCACTTATCATTTCTGTCCGAATTGCGGATCGACCGTGCATTACAGTGGGGGCAACTATCCGGAGCTGATCGCTATTCCCTTGGGCGCGCTCGACGACCCCTATATCGTCGACAGTCCCGACTATTCAGTCTGGGAGCGTCGCAGGCATGACTGGTTCGACATCATTGACGAGGACGTCCAGCGCTCAGACTGATCAGCCGCCCCACGCCTCGCGATAGACGCGCAGGAAATTGCCGCCGAACAGTTTCTCGAGCCGCGCTTCGCTCCAACCGCGTTTGGCGAGGTCGGAAGCCACTCGGCGATAACGGTCGACGCTGTTATAGTCTTTAACCATCGGCCAGACGTCGAGCCCCTCACCTGGGGCCGCGATCCCGGCATTGATCCGCTGCTGCGCCCATTCACGCATCTTTCGTGTCGCTTCCGCGTCCATCGCCTGAGGCAGGACACCATTGTCGGTGCCGATGCCAACATGATCCTCGCCAGCGACATTGGCGACATGCTCGATATGCGCGAGGAGGTCGCTGCCCTTGGGGTGGCTGTCGAGCGTCAGGAACGGCATGAAATAGACCCCAACCACGCCACCCTTGTCCGCAACGGCTTTGATCGTCTCGTCGGCGGTGTTGCGTGGATGGTCAGTCAGCGCGCGAGCGCCGGTATGGCTGATCACCAGCGGCCGCTTCGCGTACGCGGCTGCCTCGGCCATGGTTCGCGCGCCGCCGTGACTGAGGTCGAGCAGCAGCTTCTCGGCTTCGATTCGGTCGATCGTCTTCCTCCCCAGCTTGCTGAGGCCACCGTTGCGCGGCTCGAGTGAGCCGTCACCGGACAGGTTGGCATTGTTGTAGGTAAGCTGGACGGTCATCACGCCGTTTTTTTTGAGCTGCGCGAGCCGGTCCAGCTCCGGGGCGACCATTGCTGAGTCCTGCGTGCCGAGCAGCACGCCGAACTTCTTCTCGCGCTTGACCCGCAGGATGTCGGCCGCGCTGCGGATCAACACCATGCGGTCGGGATTGGCGTAAATGAGATTGTGCTTGTCGGAGACGCTCTTTTGATAGTCGCCCCACGGATCGGCGACATTGCCGACGGGGAACACAGTGTCCCGGACGACGGTAACGCCGGATCCGACCGTCTCCGCCCACGCCCGGTCGCCGTAGCGAAGCTGGTTGTCTGGCGCATAAGGGTCGCCGGTCCCGCCA
>JAFBAM010000314.1 GCA_019247755.1 Sphingomonas sp. | reverse complement strand
AGCACCTTGGCGCCGTCATGCTCGACGTAGCTTTCCTTCAAAAGGTCTTCGTCGACCTTGCCTTCGCAGGCTGGGTAGAAGATCTCCTCCTCGATCTGAGCATGGACCGATAGCTCCAGGCAGATTTCTTCGCCGAGCGACTGTTTGCGCCCGTCGCCACTCGCCTTTTCAAACTTTTCGAACAGCTCTTCGACGGCGCGGTGATCGGCTTTCAGCAGCGCAATCGCATCCTGTGATTTGGTGTCGGCCATGACGCTCACTCCCTGTTGTGTTTACGGCGAAACCAACAGCAGCCGTTGGATGTTCCTGAGGCATGCATAGCGAGCCAGTCAGGAGAACTTCCGGCAGCGGAGTGGACTGGAAGGGCCTTGGCTACCTGATCTCGATTCTCAGCGTGCTGTTCCTCGGCGCCGTGGCCTGGCCGAAGTCAGGTGCGCCTTGGTGGCACATGCCGGCAGTCATCATCGGAATGGGGACGTCGATCATGGGTATGGCCTGCCGCTACAAGGCGCACAGAGACCAGCAGCGTGAAATCAGTAAGACGAAAGCGGAAGCTCGCCGCTCTTAGGAAGGGCCACCGCTGTCGGGTTCCGCGTCTGCCGAAGCGATGGACTGCGCCTTGCCTTTGTTAAGCTCCAGCCAGTCGCGGAACGGCAGGTGATAAATCATGTCCATGACCTCGAATTCGAGGCCGCCGGGCTGCCACGTATCGCTGTTCCAGAGCGCGACTACCCCGCTCTTCTTCTGCGGGTCGAACAGGATGAAGGAGCGATAGCCCTTGATTCCGCCGCGATGGCCGATGATCCGGTGCCCGGCGTAATCGTAGCTGCGCCAGCCGTAGCCGTACCAGGCCGTTCCGACCCGCTCGAGGAACTTGCGTAGCCGCCCGCGCTCGGTCGGCGTAACGACGTACGGCGCATGGATCGTGTCGAGCACGTGAGCGTCCAGCACATCGGGCATTTCGCCCATCTGCGCTTCCATCCACAGCGCCATGTCCTTGATGTTGCTGTTGATGCCGGCAGCGCCCGGGACCTTGTAATAGGTGTCGACGATTGGCTCCGGGCGGCGGCCGGCGCTGTGCGGCTTCGCCCAGCTGGCATTCGACTGCAGCCCCGCCATTGAAACACTGCCGCTACTCATCCCGATCGGGTTGAACAGGTAACGCTTCACCGCCTGCTCGTAAGGCATGCGGGTCAGGCGCGAGACGATCTCGCTCGACGCATCATAAGCGACATTCTGGTAAGACCAGCAGGTACCCGGCGGACAGGTCGGGTTGAGCTGCGATAGGCTCTGGCGAAGGAAGCTCGGGTCCTGCCCCTCCTCCAGCTTGTTGTCGTAGGCGTTCCGGTAGAGCCCGACGCGGTGCGACAGCAGGTCGCCGACAGTCGCCTTATATTCGTTGCCGGCGGGCAGCTTTAGGTCGGGCGCATAGTTCGCGACCGGCGCATTCAGGTCGAGCTTGCCCTGCTCGGCGAGCTTGGTGACCATTGTCGCGGCCACGCCCTTCGATGTCGAAGCCCAGCGGAATACGGTGTCTGGAGTGACTCGATCGCCCGAGCCGGCGAGCGTTTCGCCATAGCCCTGGAGGAAGGTGATGCGTCCGTTCTCGACGACGCCGACCGCCATGCCGACCATCGCCGGCTTGGCCATGAGCTGCTTGATGCGGGCGTCGAGGAGCCGGTAATCGACGTCTTGCCGCGACGCGGTCGACAGCGACGCCAGCTTCATATGGGCGGCGACGATCTTCGGATCCGCAGATGAAGGCGCCTGATGCGGTCGCATCGCCAGTAGCGACGCGCCCATCAGCAACACGAACGCCCCTAGGCCAAGCTTTTGAGCCTTTTGCAAAATCATTCTTCTCCCCACCCCGATCCAACTGTGACCGGCAGTGGCTTGCCTCTCAACGCCGCCTGTAACGCGCTTGCGACGAAGCGACTCAGTTGCGCGACGAACGCTGCTGCGGCTGGCCTTAAACGCTCGGCTCGCCTAAACGCACCGCCATGCAGTTTCTGAAGACCCTCTTCTGGGTCCTGATCGCGGTCGTGGTTGTCCTGTTCGCCAGCCGCAATTGGTCCGACGTCACACTAAGCCTGTGGAGCGACATCCAGGCGGACATCAAGCTCCCCGTCCTCCTTCTCATTACCTTCCTTATCGGCTTCCTTCCGACCTGGCTGATCCTGCGCGCCCGGATCTGGGGTCATCGCCGGCGGATCGACGCGATGGAGCGCAACCGGCTTGCGTCGCTCCCGCAGGAAAATGCCGCGACCGAGGAAGCGGAGACCGCTGCGTGAATCCGATCTTCGTCGCCATCGACACGCCGGACCTCAAGCAGGCGACTGAGATTGCCGAGGCGGTTCGCGACCACGCGGGTGGCGTGAAGCTCGGGCTCGAATTCTTTTGCGCGCAGGGTCCTGAAGGAGTGCGCCGGATCAAGGCGCTCGGCCTCCCGGTCTTCCTCGACCTCAAGTTCCACGACATCCCAAACACCGTCGCCAAGGCGGTCGAAGCGATTGCCTCGCTTGAACCGGCGATCGTCACTGTCCACGCCGCGGGCGGCCACGAGATGCTCTTCGCCGCCAAGCGCGCTGCGCCGCCGACCACGCGGGTGGTGGCGGTCACCTTGCTGACCAGCCTCGACGCCAACGACCTCAGCGACCTTGGCATCCATCGCTCCCCCGCCGAGCAGGTCGCCCATTTCGCCT
>JAFBAM010000264.1 GCA_019247755.1 Sphingomonas sp. | reverse complement strand
AGCATCTGCTGATATCGCTCGCTCCGCGTCCGCGCGGCCGACGCGCGATGCAGCGCGGATGCCGCGGCGTCGAACTCCGCCAGTCCCGTTCTTGCGGCGCTGCCACCCTCACTCGCGTCGAGTGCGTGGGAGAGCCGATCGAGGCCTTTGGCGAGACGGCGGCCAAGGACCAGCGCCAGCAGGCAGCCGCATAAGAGCACCGCGAAGGCGAGCACCGATCCCCTAAGCAGCGCATCCCAGACGCCAGCGTCGATCTGGCTGATAGGAACACCGACGATAACCGCCCATCCAGAGAGATCCGACCGTTGGTAGGCGGTCAGCATCTTCACATTCTCAAGGCTGCGGGACTGGAGCGTGCCGCTCGGGGCGGGTTGCTTGAGTAGGGCACGAAGCTGGCCGCTGGCGCTCTGGCCGATGAACTTCGCGGGATGGATGTTGCGCCAGATTACGATCCCATTGCGGTCGACCAGGCTGGCAAGCTGCCCCTCGGCGACATTCTGGCGGATGATGATGTTCTGAAAGGCTTCCGGCCGGAATACGACGGTGATCGCGAACGGCGGCCGCGTGTTGCGATCAACGCCGACATCCAGGCAGACGATGTTGGGTTCGATCGCGCCATGCACGAGATTGCAGACATGCCGTTTCCCGGTGTCCAGCTCTCGCCACATCTCGGCCGGGGTTGATGAGCGCGGGAGCTTGGCGTTGATGGGCAGCTTGGTGTTCACCCACTGCTGGCCCGAGCGGTCCTGAACCACCACCCAGGTGTTTGGATTGTTGAAGGCCGCCCGTGCCTCGCGGTCGACCGCCGCCCAATCGCGCTGCCGCACCGCATCGGAAGCGCTTAAGGCAGAAAGGACGCCGTCGGCCCGGAGCAGCTCGCCATCGACGGCCTGGGACAAAGCGCGCGCGGTTTCGAGCGCATGGCTGGCGGCCTGCCGCCGGCTCGCGCCCTGCCCTTCCCAAAGGACCAGGAGGAAGGCGCCGGTCGCCAGAAGGATGCAAGTCGCAACCAGAGCGACGAGGTACGCACGAACCGAACTCAAAGATTGCCCCCGGCTTAAGAACATCCTTGTTAACAGACGGGCGGCGAGCGTCCACTGCAGTAATTGTGCGGTAGAGGCAGGTCGCTTTCAGCGATTGCTCACCGCGTCCTCATGACGCTCATCCGCCCCGTGCGTCACCATCCCTGCTCAACAACAGGGAGATCCATCTCATGTTTTCAGTCCACGGAGAACGAACGCCAGGGTTCAAGCTGGCGCTGGCGATCGTCGTCGGCCTCGTCCTCACCATCCCGCTCTTTTTGGTCTGGCTGTTGGTATACGACCGGAAGACGCAGTCGGAAGAAGCGACGGCGTCGATCACCGAAGGCTGGGGCGGCGCGCAGACGATGAACGGCCCGGTGCTCGTCATTCCCTATCGCACGACGACGACCGAGACGGCGGTCGAGAACGGCCAGAGCGTAACCCGGACCCGAGACGTGCGCCGCGAGCTGACGCTGGCGCCCGAGACGGTCGGCCTGACCACGGACGTCCGGCCCGAGGTGCGCAAGCGCTCGATCTATGAAGCGGTGGTCTATGACGCCCGGGTAGGCGGCGACGCCCGTTTCTCCCTGCCGCCCGACTTCGCCCAGAGCGGAGTCGACCCGTCGCAGATGGATCTCGGCAAGGCCGAGCTGCGCTTCGGGCTTTCCGACGCTCGCGGGCTCGGCGCGAACCCCAGCGTCAAGGCCGACGGAATCCCGCTGCGCCTGCAGCCCGGGGGGGGAAGCAGTGGCGGACAAGGCTTTTTCGCATGGATCGATGCAAGCGCAATCGGCGCCAAGCCGATCAGCATCCACTTCGAGTTCAACTTCCGCGGCAACCAGTCGCTGAGCCTGTTCCCGAACGCGGGCGACACGGCATGGAAAGTTCATTCGACCTGGGCGAGCCCCAGTTTCGCGGGCGCGTTCCTCCCTGAAGGCCGCAATGTCGACGCGAAGGGTTTCGACGCGGTCTATCGCATCGGCAACCTGGCGCTGGGCCGCTCGCTGATCAGCACCGGCGATCCGGCGGCGGCGCAGACGGTGGCGCCGACCGATGCATCGGGCCAGCCGCAGGTGCAGACGGCGCAGATCAGCCTGATCCAGCCGGTCGATCCTTATTCGCAGGTCAACCGCGCGACCAAGTATGGCTTCCTGTTCATTGGCTTCACCTTCCTGGCGCTGCTGATGTTCGACGTGATCGGCGGAGTGCGCGTGTCCGCGGTCGAATATCTGCTGATGGGTGCGGCGCTGGTACTGTTCTTCGTCCTGCTGCTCGCGTTCGCGGAGGTGATCGGCTTCACGCCGGCATACGTCGTCGCTTCGGCAGCCATCGCGGGGCTGAACACCGCCTACTCGGCGGCGGTGCTTGCCAGCTGGAATCGAGCCGCCTTCATCGGCGGGCTGCTCGTGGCGCTCTACGGCGTGCTCTACATCCTGCTGAGCCTCGAGGCTTTCTCGCTGCTCATCGGATCGTTACTGCTGTTCGCTGCACTCGCGGGCGTGATGTACGCGACGCGGCGGATCGACTGGGGCGGCCGCAGGGCCGCTGATGCCTAAGGCTTGGCCGGCGTGGGCGCGGCTTCGGTCGCGCTCGCCCGGCTCAAGCTGTCGATCGTGTCGAACCGGGCCGAGAGACCGGACAATTCATCGCTGCTGACGCTGAAACTGCCCATGAAGGGACGGTCGACGACCAGGATGAAGAGGAAGACTAGGCCGAGCGCGAGGGAGATGCCCGAGATCATGATGACGTTGGTGCGGTTGTAGCGGAAGGTCGCGGTGTAGGAGACGATCAGCACCGAGCCGAACAAAGCGACGATCCACAAGATGATCGGCATTCCGGATTCGCTGTGGATCAGCCGATCGCGCCTGAACCCGACCAGCTCGTTGAGATTGCCGAAGATGCCCGCATAGATGGTCGTCTCACGGCCATCGGCAGGGTGCAGCTGCCCCACCGAGCTGAACAACTTGAACAACGTAACGTCGGTGCGCTCGCTCGACTTGCCATGTTTCAGAAGCGGCCATTCGTCGCGAACGACCGTGTCGATGTAGAGACGAAGCTCCTGCCGCGCGGGAAAGGTCTCGGGCCCGTAAGTCGCGAGGTCGCGGTAAAGTTGCGAAGCAGAAGCCGCCTCGCGATGAACGGCATTCTCCGCATCGGAGAAGTCCTGCCACACTTGAACGCCGGCAAAGGCGATGAGGATGCCGATATAGGCCGCGACCACCTGCATCAGGCTGAGCGCGGTCTGGGTGTCCTCCGTCGTCGACTGGCGGTGGAAGATGTAGCGGAGGCCAAAGCTGCTCCCGAGCCCGACCGCGAGCGCGGCGCCGAGCACCAGGATCGTCGCCACCCAGATCGGCAGACCATAGAAGAAGTCGACCATCGCCCCTCCCCTTCGCACGGTTGTTTCACGGCTGCGGCAAGCGCGCAATGTCCGCCATGCCAAGCGAGGGTGACGGCGTGAATCTTTGCGGCTAACTCGCGCCCATGACTTCACAACCGTTACCGCCGAAGCGCATTTTCCCGACCTCCAAGGTCGAGGCACGCGCTGCAGAGCATGTGCCCTCCGTGCCGCAGACCGAGAGCTCGGCTTACAAGCTGGCGTACCAGGACACCGAGTTCCTGCTGCGCGAGGACCTGCGCCCTGTCCGCTTCCAGCTGGAGCTGCTGAAGCCAGAGCTGCTTCTCAACGAGGCCAATATCGGATCGACCTTCGTCTTCTATGGCTCGGCGCGGATTCCCTCGCCGGAGATGGCCGATGCGCTGGTCGCCGCCGCGACCAACCCTACCCAAGAGAAGATCGCCGAGCGGCTGAAGGCCAAGGCTCATTATTACGAAATCGCGCGCGAGCTAGCCCGGCTCGCCAGCCGCTGCGGTTGCGACGAGGAAGGCAAGAAGCATTTCGTCGTCTGCTCGGGCGGGGGTCCGTCGATCATGGAAGCCGCCAACCGCGGCGCGGCCGACGAGGGGCATGAATCGATCGGTCTCAACATCGTGCTTCCCCATGAGCAGATGCCCAACCGCTACGTGACCCCGGACCTCAGCTTCCAATTCCACTATTTCGCGCTGAGGAAGATGCACTTCCTGCTTCGCGCGCGGGCGGTCGCGGTGTTCCCCGGCGGGTTCGGGACGTTCGATGAGATGTTCGAGCTTCTAACGCTGATCCAGACAGGCAAAGTTCGTCCGCTCCCGATCCTCCTCTTCGGCCGCGAATTCTGGACGCGTGTCGTCGATTTCGAGGGCCTGGTAGAGGAGGGCGTGATCGCGCCGCACGACCTCGACCTCATCCACTGGACCGAGGATGCCAACGAAGCCTGGGAGTTTGTGACGAAATTCTACGCCGATCATCCCGCGGCGCCGCTGGTCCAGACCGCGCCGCCCGAGTGATCGAAGCGGCTTAGGGCTTCGTCTTGCCGCCCGCGTCGCCGCCACTGGTCGTCGGCGAGGTCTGAGCAGCGCCGGCCGGAAGGGTCGGCTCCTTCTCCGCCTTCTGCGGGCCGTTGTTAGGCCCCTCGCCCGGCTTGGCGGCAGCAGTCGCTGCCGGCGCCGCCGGAAGCGGCTTGGGCGCGTCGCTATGCGAGTTCAGGAAGGCGATGACATCGGCCTTGTCCTGCGGGTTGCTGAGCCCCGCGAAGGTCATCTTGGTGCCGGGCGCGAAGGCCTTGGGACTGCTCAGCCACTGGGCGAGATTGTCCCAATTCCAGGTGCCACCCTTCTTCGACAGCGCGTCGGAGAAAGCGAAGCCCTTGCCCTGTCCGATCGGCTCACCGATCACGTCCCAGAGGTTGGGCCCAAGCTGGTTGGCGCCGCCCTTGTCGGCATTGTGGCAGGCCGCGCACTTGTTGAAGACCTGCTGGCCCTTGGTGACATCGGCCTTGGCGAGATAGACCTCGATCGGCTGCTCGGCGACGGCTCCGCCCTCGCCTTCCTGAGCGACGCCCTCGATCGGGTAACCCATCTTCTCGGGGCGCTCGGAGTGGAACAATTCACCGGCGACGATCGACGAACCCAAGGCGACGATGCCCGCGAACAGCACCCAGCCGGCAATGGTATTGAAGCGATCGTCCATGGAGTTTCCCTGTTGGTGTCAGGATGAGGAATAAGCGGATTTGCGCCGCCTCTTAAGGGCGACTTTGCCGGGCTTCAAGCGCCCAGCCAATGCTCGAACAAGGTCCGCGCAATCGCAGTTCGCGGCGGCGGCTGAAACGGCGCGTTCTCGTCGCCGCGAATGGCACGCTCGACCTCATCTCGCGTGAACCAGCGCGCATCATCGAGCTCGGTCCTGTCGATGGTCAGCTCGCTCGACGCTGCCTTGGCGAGGCAGCCGATCATCAGTGACGAGGGGAAGGGCCAGGGCTGGCTAGCGACATAGGTCACGTCGGTGACGACGATGCCGGCCTCCTCCTTCACCTCGCGCCTGACGGCGTCCTCGATCGATTCACCCGCCTCGATGAAGCCGGCAAGCGCCGAATAACGACCGGGTGGGTAATGCGGTTGGCGGCCAAGGAGCACCGAGCCTTCCCACTCGACCAGCATGATCGCAACCGGGTCGACCCGTGGGAAATGTTCGGCTGAACAGCGCGGGCAGGAACGTGACCAGCCGCCGCGGATCAGCCGCGTATCGTGACCGCAGTTGGCGCAATAGAGATGGCGGGCGTGCCAGCGCGCGAGGCTCAGGGCCGCGGCGAACAACGGAGCGTCGCCGGCATGCAGCCCGGCGATCAACGGCAGCACGCTGAACGCCATGGCGGCCGGCTCGGCCAAAGCCGAGAAGCGCGGCGCATCGCCGTCGAGACCGAGGAACAGGGGCGCATCGGCCATGGGCTGCCAAATGAGCCGTCCTTCATCGTCCATCGCCGGAAGCCCGTCCCGCCAGACGAGCTCGAGCGCATCGGGGTGAGCGGCAAGTGCGGCAAGCTCTTCCGGCCGCGAGCGCAGGTGATCCGCGCGATCCAGACCGGGACCGGTGAAGAAGGCGTCAGGCGGCATGCCGTTGTTCCGCCAGCGCCAGCTCGGCGGCCCGCTTGTAAAGCGTCGGAAGTCCGGCCTCGCCGATGCGGTCGAGGGGATGCCACCATCCCTCGCCTTCCGGTTCGCTTCGCGGCACGACCGCAAGGTCGAGGGAGAAGTGCGTGAAGACGTGACGCACGGTGCCTATCGAGTTGACCGGCGCCGGCGCGTCGGCCGACCACTCGCCGCCGGGCAGCGCGGCCATGCCGCCCAGGAGCCCTTTGGCCGGGCGCCTGACCAGCCAGACCGAACCGGCGCGTTCAATCCAGTAGGCGACACCGTGCTTGTGCGGCCTTTGCGCTCGAAGGCGGCGCTGAGAAAAGGCCTCCAGATCGCCGCTCTCGAAAGCGGCGCAATCCTTGCGGAACGGGCAATCGGCGCAGCGCGGGTTCCTTGGCCGGCAGATGGTGGCGCCAAGATCCATCATCGCCTGGACGAAATCGCCCGGACGGTCGACGGGCATCACGTTGAGGACGAGCCGCTTTATCTCGTTGCGGGAGGGCCGCTTCAACCCGTGCACCCTCGCCACGACCCGCTCGACATTCGTGTCCACCGCCGGCGCTTGCTCTCCGAACGCAATCGCGGCGATGGCGGCGGATGTGTAGGCGCCGATCCCGGGAAGCTCGGACAGTTCCGCGGCAGTGTTCGGAAAGGCCCCACGCGTCGCAACTTCGCGAGCGCAGGCGATCAGGTTGCGGGCGCGGGCATAATAGCCGAGCCCCGCCCATTCGGAGAGGATGTCCTCATCGCTCGCGGCCGCGAGTGCCTCGATCGTCGGCCACCGCTCGATGAACCTCTCAAAGCGTCGTGTTACGGTCGCGACGGTGGTCTGTTGAAGCATCACCTCGCTCAGCCAGACGCGGTAAGGATCGGGCGGCGCAGCACCTGGCGGCGAGCGCCACGGCAAGCGCCTGAAGTTATCCACATAATGTTGGAGAAGGCGGTTCACGGCATTGGCGGTCACATAGTCGCTATGGCATGCTCGAAGGCGATGTCGAAGAGGAAGGGGCAAGAAGATTCGCCGCGAAGCTGCCGTGCACGCGCGGCGGGCGATCTGGTGGCCGACGTTGGCGGCCAGTCGTTCCGGCGCTTCGGCTTCATCCAAAGCTCGATCGTCAGCCGCTGGGCTGAGATCGTCGGCGAGCGATACGCCAAGGCCTCTTGTCCCGAATCGATCAAGTTTCCCGCGGGCAAGAAGGTCGGCGGAGCGCTGACACTTATGGTTGATGGCGCGCATGCCCCGCTGATCCAGCACCTGACCCCGATGATCGTCGAGCGGGTCAACCGCTTCTTCGGTTACACGGCGATCAACCGCATCGTCTTCAAGCAGGGCCGGCCCCCCGCGCCTGCTCCGAGACCCGAGCGGCCGCAGCTCCGGCCCGTACCTAAGGAGCTTGGCGAGGGCCTGCGCGAAATCGCCGATCCGGAGCTCCGCGCCTGTCTGGAGTCGCTTGCATCGCAAATTGCGGCTAGCAGCGGCCCTCCGTCGCTCGACCCGGGTGACGAGCCGATACCCGTGATCAACCGGAGCTAGTGAATGAAGGCCCCCATTCTCCTGACCTGTGCCGTTGCTGCCTTGGCGCTCACCGCCTGCAACAAGGACAAGAGTGCCGCTGGCGGCACGACGGCCGCGAACGAAAGCGTGAAGATCACCCAGGCCAACCCGCCGCCTGGCGGCACCTGGGCCGACGTGGCCAATGAGACCTCCGCTGGTTTCATGATGGGCAACCCCAACGCCAAGGTGAAGCTGGTCGAAATCGGCTCGCTCTTCTGCCCGTACTGCAAGCGCTTCGAAGACGAAGGATCGCCGAG
>JAFBAM010000250.1 GCA_019247755.1 Sphingomonas sp. | reverse complement strand
GGTGCTCTTCCTCGGCGTCGGCATCTTCCTTTTCGCCATGTGGTGGGATTCGTCCGACCGCGCTCGCCTCACGCGCCGCTCGGACGTCGCCTTCTGGCTCCACCTTCTGGCCGCGCCGATGATCGTCCACCCGATCTTCACCCTGCTTGGCCTGAACAATGGCAGCGTCACATTGAGCGAAGGGCTAATCGTGATCGCCCTCTACATCGCACTTGGCCTGACGGCTCTCGCGGTGGATCGTCGCGCGCTGCTGGTCTCGGCCTTGGCCTATGTCCTGTGGGCGCTCGCCGATCTGTTCAAGCGCTTCGGTGCTGTTGAGCTCAACATCGCACTGACGGCGCTCGTGATCGGCTCGGCACTGCTGCTGCTGTCGGCTTTCTGGCACCAGGCGCGCGGGGCGATCGTCAGGCCGCTGCCCGAAGGGCTTCGCGAGAAGCTGCCGATCCTCGACCGGGCAGTGATTACCCAACAAGCCGCATGAGCCGCCGCTCGAGCGGGGCCAGCACGCCGTTAAGGTCGTGGCCCCGCTTGAGCACCGCGCCATGCTCGCCGACCAGTGCAAACGCCCCCTGTTTCGTCCGAAGCGCGGGGCGTTTCTCTATGCGGACCTCGGGGCGCTCCGAATGGCGGCGGAAGGCGGCGAACACCGCCACATCGGGGTCGATCCGCAGCGCATAATCGCGCCAATGCCCAGCCGCGACCATCCGACCGTATAAGTCGAGGATGCGCATCAATTCCCTGCGGTCGAACGTGGCGATTGGGCGCCGGTCCCAGGCTGGCGGGAACGGCGCGATGACGCTCAAGCGCTTTTGACCTTCGGCTGGGGCGTCTTGGCCGCCTTGAGAACCCTCACTTCCTTGCGAAGCGCCTCAATCTCTTCTTCGAGCTCGGAGAGCTTGGCCCGCACCGGGTCGACGTCTTCACCGCAAGGCGTTCCGTAGGGCATGAACCCCGGGCTGTAATGGACGACGTCGACCGGAACCGGCTTGGCTGGGATCCCGACCACCGTCTGCCCGGGAGCGACATCCTTGGTGACGACGGAATTGGCGCCGATCTTCGCGCCATCTCCAACCTCGATTGGACCCAGGACTTGCGCGCCTGAGCCGACTACTACGCCGTTCCGCAGCGTCGGATGACGTTTGCCGCCAACGCCCGTCGTGGGATTCGTCCCGCCAAGTGTGACATGCTGGTAGATCGTGACGTCATCGCCGATCTCGGCACTTTCGCCGATCACGCTGAACCCGTGATCGAGGAAAAAGCGCTGGCCGATCTTGGCGCCAGGATGGATGTCGATGCCGGTCAGGAAGCGCGCGAAATGGTTGACGAGGCGCGCGAGGAACTGAAGCTGCCCCTCCCATAGCCAATGCGCGATGCGATGAAGGCCGAGTGCGATGACACCGGGATAAAACAGGACGTCCCAGCGCGAATGCGCGGCAGGATCGCGGGATTTGACCGAATCCAGATAGGCGATGAGCCCGGATTGCAAGCGTCGAACTTCCTTCCCTGTGGCCCGGTAATTTAAGTGACCGACGCGTCAAATACCAGCGGGCGAGCGACGAGATCGTGAGTCTGCCCTTGTTGAACCTCGCCGCCTTCGGCAAAGGCGGACGCCCAACAGGTGGAGCAACGCGCATTCTGCCGTCGATCGTGGCCGATCCTTCGGCCCTCGTCCCATTCATGGTCATCGGCTTTGCCGCGCAGCTCGTCGACGGCGCGCTAGGCATGGCTTACGGGCAGATCTCGAGCACATTATTAATCAGTCTGGGCGTACCGCCGGCCGCAGCCTCGGCAGGCGTGCATACGGCCGAGACATTCACCACGGCCGTCTCAGGCATCAGCCACACCGCCCACCGCAACGTGGACTGGAGGCTTTTTGCCCGCCTCGTCGTGCCCGGGGTCATCGGCGGTATCCTTGGGGCGTATGTCCTCACCACCGTCGATGCAGCGGTCGCGAAGCCCTTCGTACTTGCCTACCTGACGGCTTTGGGTCTCTATCTCTTCTATCGCGGCGTCATGCATCGCCACACGGAGCGCCGTCCTAAGGTAGTTTCGCCCTTAGGCCTTCTCGGCGGCTTTCTGGACGCCGCAGGCGGCGGCGGCTGGGGCGGGATCGTGACCTCAAACCTCCTTGTCCAGGGCAGCAATCCCCGCAAGACGATCGGCACGGTGAATACGGCCGAGTTCTTCGTGACCGTGACGATAGCTGCGACGTTTCTGACAACGCTCGGCTGGAGGTCCTTCACCGTGGCCACCACGGGCCTGTTGATCGGCGGCGTCTGCGCGGCGCCGTTCGGCGCGTGGATCGCAAAACGCGTGAATCCAGATACCTTACTGACGTTCGTAGGCGGGCTGCTGACCGCCGTCAGCCTCTTCGGTCTCTATCGCGCTCTTAGCTGAGGGTTCGCCCATAAGGTAACGGGGCGGGCCTGGGGAAGTAAGCCCGCCCCGCAGATACGGCCGGACAAGGGGGCATCCAGCCGCGACTCTCCTCAGGGGAGGATATTGATGTGGGTGCTGGCTGAAATCGTTCAAGCCCATTATACGATGGCCAGTGATTGGAATTCTCAATCAATGATCGTCCACCTGCCGACAGTTAAGCAGCTCCAATATCTCGTCGCCCTGCGGCGCTACGGCCATTTCGGAAGAGCTGCCGATGCCTGCTTCGTGACGCAGTCCACTCTGTCTGCCGGCCTGCGCGAGCTTGAGACCCTGCTCGGCATCACCCTGGTCGAGCGGACGCGGCGGGTGGTCCGCTTCACGGCGCTTGGCGAGAAAATCGCGGACAAGGCGGTCCGCGTCCTCCAGGAAACGGAGGAACTCGCCGAAATGGCTCGCGCCCAGGGACGACCGCTGCACGGCGAGCTGCGGATGGGCGTCATTCCCACCATCGCGCCGTTCCTGCTACCGACCATGCTCCCGCGCCTTCGCGACCAATGGCCGGAGCTCAAGCTTTACCTCCGCGAAGAGACCAGCAGCGCAGCTTGCGAGGCGCTTCACCGCGGACAGCTCGATTGCGTTCTGCTTGCCCTCCCCTTTGCTTGCGGCGAAGTGGATTCGACGCCGCTCTTCGACGATCCGTTGTTCGTCGCCTACCCGCGCGGCGAAGCGCCGGAAAAGGCCTCAGTCCCGGCAAATGAGATCGACGAGAAGCGCCTGTTGCTCCTCGAAGACGGTCATTGCCTGAAAGACCATGCCCTGTCGGCCTGCAACCGGCCCGAGCTGCGCGCCAACGCCGCCATGATGGGCACGTCGCTTCACACGCTCGTGCAGATGGTCGACAACGGGCTGGGGCTCACTTTCGTGCCGGGCATGGCGATCGAGGCTGGCATCCTCGGCGGCACGCACGTCGACGCCCGTGCTTTGCGCTCGGACTATCCCTATCGGAGAATTTCGTTGATCTGGCGGCGTTCGAGCCCGCGTGAGGCCGAGTTCCTGCTGCTCGCGACGACGCTTCGCCGCATCGCCGGCGACCTCATCCCCGATCTGGCTGCGGTCGAGCCCGCCGGAAGCGGGCTCGAACCGGCTTTCACCTGATCACTTCGCCAGCGCTGGCTCCGCGATGCCGATCGGCTCGGCCTTCGGGCCATCCTGCGGCAAGTCGAAACGGTCCGCATTCATGACCTTCGTCCAGGCTTTGACGAAGTCGCGTACGAACTTCGCCTCGCTGCCCTTCTCCGCATAAACTTCCGCGACTGAGCGTAGCTCCGAGTTCGACCCGAAGATCAGGTCGGCGCGCGTCGCGCGCCATTTCTCGCCGCCGCTCGCGCGGTCAGTCCCGACAAACTCCTCCTCATCACTGCCGTCGACAGCCTTCCAAACGTTGGTCATGTCCAGGAGGTTGACGAGGAAGTCGTTGGTCAGCTGCCCCGGCCGCTTGGTGAAGGAGCCGTGGTTCCTTCCGCCGTGATTGACCCCAAGCACGCGGAGGCCCGCGATCAATACCGTCAGTTCAGGGACACTCAGGCCGAGCAGCGCTGCCCGATCGAGCATCATCTCTTCGGTCTTCACGCTCAGCTTCTTCGGAAGGTAGTTGCGGAACGCATCCGCCTGGGGTTCCAGTGGCGCGAAGCTGTCCGCGTCGGTCTGTTCGGCCGTCGCGTCGCCGCGGCCGCCGGTGAACGGCACGGCAACGTTCGCACCCGCGTCCTTGATCGCCTTTTCCAGGCCGACGACACCGCCAAGGACGATTGCATCAGCCATCGACAGGTTGCCGCGCAGGCCATCAAGGGTGGAGAGAACCTTGGCCAGCTCTGCAGGCTCGTTCACGTCCCAGTCCTTTTGCGGCGCAAGCCGGATGCGCGCGCCATTTGCACCGCCGCGATGGTCGGACTTGCGATACGTCGAGGCTGACGCCCATGCCGTCTTCACCAACTGGCTGACGCTAAGCCCGCTATTGGCGATTTTAGCTTTGACTTCAGATACTTCCGCCTCTGACGGCATCCTTCCGGCCGGGATCGGATCCTGCCAAATCAAGTCTTCCGGCGGCACTTCCGGCCCGAGATATCGAGCCTTCGGTCCCATGTCGCGATGGCAGAGCTTGAACCATGCGCGCGCGAACGCATCCTTGAACGCCTCATGATCGTTGCGGAATTTCTCGCTGATCTTGCGGAATTCAGGGTCCATCTTGAGCGCCATGTCCGCGGTGGTCATCATCGTGGGGACCTTCTTGGACGGATCCCAGGCCGCAGGGGCCATGTCCTCTGGCTTCTGGTTGATCGGCTGCCACTGTTGGGCGCCAGCCGGTGAGCGCACGAGCTCATATTCATAGTCGAGCAGCAGCCGGAAATAATTCTCACTCCATTGCGTCGGCGTGTTGACCCACGAGCCCTCGATACCGCTGGTCACGGTATGCTCGCCGATCCCGCCATGCTCTTCACTGCTGACCCAGCCAAGCCCGAGGGAAGCGAGATCTCCACCAGCGGGCGGCTTGCCGAGCTTGGAAGGATCGCCGTTTCCGTGCGCCTTGCCGAAGGTGTGGCCGCCGGCGGTCAGTGCGACGGTCTCCTCATGGTTCATGGCCATCCGTTCGAAGGTCGCCTTGATGTCGCGGGCCGACTTCAGAGGGTCGGGATTTCCGCCGGGCCCTTCCGGATTGACGTAGATGAGGCCCATCTGGATCGCTGCGAGCGGGCCGTCGAGGTCCGCAAGGCCGCGTTCCTCATCGATGCGCGTCTGAACGCCCTCGTTGACCCACTTGTCCTCGTCGCCCCAATAGATGTCCTTCTCGGGCTCGTAGACGTCGGCCCGTCCGCCGCCGAAGCCGAACACGGGCCCTCCCATGGATTCGATCGCGACGTTCCCGGCGAGGATGAACAGGTCGGCCCAACTGATCGACTGGCCGTATTTTTGCTTGATCGGCCACAACAGCCGCCGCGCTTTGTCAAGGTTGCCGTTGTCTGGCCAGCTATCGAGCGGGGCAAAGCGCTGCTGCCCGCTGTTGGCGCCGCCGCGCCCGTCACCGGTCCGGTAAGTGCCAGCGGCGTGCCACGCCATACGGATGAAGAAGGGGCCATAATGTCCATAGTCAGCCGGCCACCACGGTTGGCTATCAGTCATCAAGGCGGTGAGATCGGCTTTGAGCCCGTTGTAATCGAGCTTCTTGAAGGCCTCGGCGTAATTGAACTCGTCCCCCATCGGGTTTGCCGCGCCATTGGGCGCGAGGATGTCCACCGCGAGCGCATCTGGCCACCAGTCCCGATTCTGACGTCCGAGGAGACTCCGCACATCGCCGTGTGCCGGGCATCCCGAACCGCTGATATCACCAGTTTTCGCATCCATGACCCGAAATCCTCCTCATTATGTCGCGACGCCCTACGGCGCCTCACGCCCGCACCAAAACAAGTTGTTCTCGTCAGTGAGTGCAGGAAAATCGATTACTCGCGATCGTCGAGAAAAGCATGGGGGCCGCGGTGGAAGGCGGGGAGGGGAACCGCCGCGGCCCCTGCTCGACGGCTGCCTGGCGTGCAGCCGGAACGCGAGAACTGACCCCTGTGCTCGGGATCAGCCATAGGATCTGAATGTTACAACTGGAAAACGACTAAAGTTCGTCAGTGATAATCGTGAAATCGATTACAGCCGTTGCGAGTCTTCAATCCATGTGCCGAAGCCCAATCCGTAGGTACGAATACCCGGTGATCAACGTCAAAGCGGCAGCTGCCCAGAGCGAGATGATCCCAGCCTCATGCACCCATGGCATGTCCGGCAGGGCTCCACCGAGAATCAAAGCACCGAGCGCAATCAGCTGGAATGTCGTCTTCCACTTCGCCAGCGCGCTGACCGGCATTGAGACCTGAAGCCCGGCTAGATACTCGCGGAGCCCCGAGACGATGATCTCGCGCAGAAGAATGATGAGCGCGGCGATGATGTGTAGGCCGGCAATCTCAGGAACCGGATTCTCCTTGCGGCTCGAAATCAGCATGATCAGCACGGCACCGACCATGATCTTGTCCGCGATCGGGTCGAGGAACTGGCCAAGCCTCGAAATGCTACCCCACGCGCGTGCCAGATAGCCGTCAAAATAATCTGTGATGCCGACCAGGCAGTAGAGCACGAAGGTGATCGCGTAATCGATCGGCTGCGGGCGCCACAGCAGGAAGACGAGGATCGGCACGGCCAGGATCCGCGATAAGGTCAGAAGGTTCGGCAGCGACAGCATCGTTTCGAGACGGAAGGGTTAGAAGGGTTTGGCGGTCCACGCAAAGCTGGCTATGCCCGCCGCGACCGTATGAAATCCCCTCCGGCCCGGCTTTGATCCAAAACGTCACTCACCTGCTCCGGGCACGGCGCTTTCTGCCGCTGTTCTCGACGCAATTCCTCGGCGCCTTCAACGACAGCCTGTTCAAGCAGGCGGTGGTGCTGTTCGTCACCTACCAGCTCTATTCCGACCCCACCCGCGAGTTCCAGTTCAGCGCGATCGCCCAGGCGCTGTTCATTCTCCCCTTCTTCCTCTTTTCCGCTTTGTCGGGGCAGCTCGCCGACGATCACGACAAGGCGCGGCTCATCCGCCTCATCAAGTCGGCGGAGATCGGGATCATGCTGGTCGG
>JAFBAM010000245.1 GCA_019247755.1 Sphingomonas sp. | reverse complement strand
CAGCACCAAGGACTGATCGACCAGCTGTTCGAAGAGATGAAGGGGCGGATCAAGGAGGACGACAGCTCGGTCCCGATCCGCGATGGCGATTACTTATATTGGTGGGCGTTCAAGCCGGGCGCGCAATACCGGACCTGGTACCGCAAGCCGGCGGACGGCGGGCCCGACGAGGTGCTGCTGGACGAACCGGTCGAGGCGGAGGGACGCGAATATTTCCGGCTAGGCGCGCTGGAGGTCAGCCCCGACGGGAAGCTGCTGGCGACACTTGCCGATTATGACGGGTCGGAGCGGTTCGAGCTCCGCATCCGCGACCTGGCGACCGGCAAGGACATCGAGACCGTCACCAAGGTCGGTATCGGCCAGCCGGCATGGACCAGCGACAGCAGCGGCATCGTCTTTTGCGAGGTCAACGACAATTGGCGGAGCTACCGTGCGCGCTACCATCGGCTCGGTCGGCCGGTTGAAGAAGATATCACCCTTTACGAGGAAACCGAGGAACTCGGCTTCTCGGTCGGTGTCGGCAAGTCGCACGACCGGAGCACAATCTTCGTCTCGACCGGCGACAATGCGACGAGCGAGGTGCGGTTCGTCTCCGCGAGCGATCCGACCCAGCCGCTGACGCTGATTTCACGCCGCAAGCCCAACCGCGAGTATCATGTCGATGCCGCCCACGGGCGGCTCTGGATCCACACCAACGACGACCATGTGAATTTCCGCCTCGCGGTCGCCGACCCTGCCGACCCGGAGAAATGGGAGACGGTGATCGGGGGCTCCGATCGCGTCTACCTGACCGGCGCGACCGCCTATCGCGATCACCTGGCGGTCACCAGCCGGGTTGACGGACTGGACCAGCTTACACTGCGTACGTACGAGGGTCAGGAGACGCGAATCCCGTTTCACGAAGCGAGCTACAGCGCCTTCTTCATGGGGAATCCGGAGTTTGCACCGGACGCCTATCGGGTCGGCTACACCTCGATGGTCACGCCGACGACGGTTTATGACTACCACCCGGCCAGCGGCGAGCTCGAAGTCCTGAAGGTGCAGGAAGTGCCATCGGGCTACGACGCGTCGCAATACGTGACCGAGCGGCTGATGGTCGAGGCGCGCGACGGCGCGAAGGTGCCGGTCTCGATCGTCACGAAGAAGGGGTTCGAGCGGAACGGCGAAGGAAAGCTCTTCCTCTACGCCTACGGCGCCTACGGGATCGCCATTCCGCCGGCGTTCAACACCAATCGCATCAGCCTGCTCGACCGCGGCTGGGCCTGCGCCATCGCCCACATCCGCGGCGGCGACGACCTGGGCTACAAATGGTTCCTGGACGGAAAGCTCGCCAAAAGGACCAATACGTTCAACGACTTCGTCGACGTGGCGAAGGGCCTGATCGCCGAGAAGTTCACCAGCGCGGGCAAGATCGCGATCAACGGCGGTTCGGCCGGCGGCGAGCTGATGGGTGCAGTGGTCAATGCGGCTCCGGAGCTGTTCGGTGCGACGGTCGCTGACGTTCCCTTCGTCGACGTGCTCAACACGATGCTGGACGATACGCTGCCGCTGACGCCCGGCGAGTGGCCTGAGTGGGGCAATCCGATCACCGACAAAGCGGCGTTCGATTATATCCGAAGCTATTCGCCCTATGACAATGTGAAGGCGCAGGCCTATCCGCCGCTGCTGATCACCGGCGGGCTCACCGACCCGCGCGTGACCTATTGGGAACCGGCGAAGTGGGCCGCGAAGCTGCGCGCGACGAAGACGGACAGCAATCCCCTGTTCCTCAAGATCAACATGGGCGCGGGCCACGGCGGCAAGTCCGGCCGCTGGGAAAAGCTGCACGAGGTGGCGGAGACTTACGCCTTCATCCTCACGCAGGTGCAATGAACCGGCCAGTCTTCGAGATGGAGCTGGTCGCCGGGCCGGAGCACATCGACGAGCTCGGCCACGTCAACAATGCCGTGTGGGTGCAGTGGATCCAGCAGGTCGCGGTGGCGCACTGGTACTTGGTCGCCGACCCCGAACATAATGACGCTTATTACTGGGTCGTGGTGCGGCACGAGATCGATTACCTCCGCGCCGCTGTCGAAGGCAACCGCATCATCGCCCGCACCTGGGTCGGCGATGCCCCGCAGGGCGCACGGTTCGACCGGCT
>JAFBAM010000203.1 GCA_019247755.1 Sphingomonas sp. | reverse complement strand
AGTGCTGAACGCCGAGGAAACCGAGAGCGGCATCCTGTCGACCAGGCTTCACGCCGACGGGCGGCACAACGACCTCCTGTTTGTCGACGGCGGCCCGTCGACGACCGGCACCGTCGGAAAGCTTCGGATGAAGGGGCGCGAGGTCTTCCGTCACGCCGTCGTCAACCTCGCCGACGTCCTCAACGAAGTGCTGTCTGACGCCGGGCTGACTGCCGACGACGTGAACTGGGTCGTCCCGCACCAGGCCAACCAGCGAATCCTCGACGCCACGGCGAAGAAATTGGGCCTTCCATCGGAAAAGGTGGTGGTCACCGTCGACCAGCATGCCAATACGTCGGCGGCCTCCGTTCCGCTCGCGCTCGACACCGCGGTCCGGGATGGTCGAATCAAGCGCGGCGACGTCGTTGTGCTTGAAGCGATGGGTGGTGGCTTTACATGGGGCGCGGCAGCCCTCAGGTATTGAAAAAGTTTGGAAAATCTGTTGATTAGTCGAATTGCCGACGGAGTGGAATTCCGTTACGTTTGCGTAATCGAGACGGCGGGGGGCACGCCGCTCCAGGCGGGGAGAATATGATGGCCGATCTTGGCATCGCGCGGGTCACTGGAGAAACTGACGCCGCAAATACCCTCACTCGTGCGGATCTGGCGGATGTCGTCCATCGCCGACTCGGACTGTCGCGGGCCGAATCCGCGGGCGTCGTCGAGCGCGTACTGCACCACATGTGTCACGCCCTTTCCGAGGGCAAGAACGTCAAGGTGTCGGGCTTCGGCACTTTCATCCTGCGCGATAAGGGCCAGCGCATCGGCCGTAACCCCAAGACGGGCGTCGAAGTACCGATCGCACCGCGGCGGGTCATGACCTTCCGCGCCAGCCAGATCATGCGCGACCGGATCGCCCGGTAGGCCCCGGCGTTGGCGACTGCCGGACAAAAGGACCCCGGCGCCCTCCTGACCATCGGCGAGCTGTCCGAACAGCTTGGCGTGCCGCAGCACATCCTTCGCTATTGGGAGACGCGCTTTCCCCAGCTGAAGCCGATGCAGCGGGCGGGGAATCGCCGTTACTACCGGCCCGCCGACGTCGAGCTGGCGCGGCGGATCCACCATTTGCTGGGGCAGGAAGGCTACACGGTCCGCGGTGTCCAGAAGTTGCTCCGCGACCGCAGCGCGGCGGAAGTAACCCCGATCATCGCCGCTCCGTCTCCTCCGCCGCAAGAGCAGCAAGACGATTTTGGCGACAGGCGACAGAGCGGGATCGATGTGTTCCGGCTGATCGCGCTTCGGGACCGCCTGGCCGGAGCGCTCGAGGACTAGTCGAGCTCCCTCGGCAGGATCAGTTCGACGATTTCGCCGCTGCCAGGGCTGACGTCGCCCCATTTGGCCGCCGGAAATTCCACGACCGCGAGCGCGCCCGTCGGATATTTGCCCGCGATGCGATCGCGCAAACCTTCGTCATCGTCGTGCGTCAGCTCGACGAGTAGCCGTTCGAGCCCCGGATTGTGGCCGACAAATAGCGGCGCCTGCACCTCCTCCGGCAGGTCGCGAACGAGCGAGACCAATGTCTGCGTGGCCGCGAGATAGATTGCCTGCTCGAACCGGATCGGCGCGCTGAGATCATATTCCTCGCTGAGACCCTCAAGCGTCTCGCGGACGCGCACCGCGCTACTGGCGAGCACGTAATCGAAGCGCAGGCCGCGAGCCTTGAGCTCCCGCCCCATCCGCCGCGCCGACTTCCAACCACGATCGTTCAGTGGACGGTCGAAATCGTCGAGGCCCGGAGCATCCCAGCTCGACTTCGCGTGACGGAGGACGGTCAGCCGCCTCACTTTGCGAACTCCAGTGACGCAGGAGCGCCTGCCGCGAGCCGCTGCTCGACTCGCGCGATCGCGACATCGAGCGGCACCCGGTTGATCGGGACGCCCGGGGGGAAAGCCTTAAGCAACCGCGACGGCATCGCCGCCGACAGGATCACGAACACGCCGTTGTCGCCTTGCCGCCGGATCAGCCGGCCGAACGCCTGAGCCAACCGCGCGCGGACGACCCGATCGTCATACGCGCTACCGCCACCCGCCATCCGCCGCGCAGCATGCAGAACCGTCGGCCGTGGCCAGGGCACCCGCTCCATCACCACCAGCCGCAGCGATTCGCCTGGCACATCGACTCCATCCCGGAGCGCGTCCGTGCCCAACAACGACGCGCGCGGATCGTCGCGGAAGATATCGACCAACGTCCCGGCATCGATCGGATCGACATGCTGCGCGAGCAGCGGGAGCCCCTCACGCGCCAGCCGGTCGGCAACCCGCGCATGCACCGCTTTCAGCCGCTGGATCGCCGTGAACAGCCCAAGCGTCCCGCCCTTCGCAGCCTCGATCAGCCGCGCATAGGCCCCGGCCAGCGACGCGATGTCGCCCTGCTTCACGTCGGTGACGATCAGCACTTCCGAGCAGCCGGCATAGTCGAACGGGCTTTCCGCTTCGAAATGCGCGGCCGGGCTCGGCAGATGCAATGCACCGGTCCGCGCGTCGGCGGCGGGCCAATCCTCACCGCCACGAAGCGTCGCGGACGTCACCAGCACGCCGTCGGCCGGGCTGATCACCGCCGCAGCCAGGGGCTTGGTTGGATCGAGCCACCGCCGATGGATCGCAACGTCATATTCGCGGCCGTCGACCCGATCGACTGCCAGCCAGTCGACGAATTCGGGATCCGCCTCCCCGCCGATGCGGCCGAGCAACGCCAGCCACGCAGCAACCGTCTCGCGCCGCCACGACAGTCCCCGGATCGCGCCTTCGACCCGCGCGCGTGCGGCGGCGTCGAGCCAGTCGGGCGCATCTTCCAGCACCGCCTCCAATCGACGCGACAGCGCGGCCAACGGCTTGGCGAGGCTTTCGAGCACTTCAGCCGCGCCCGCCGCTGCTGAGACCAATGCTCCATCCGGCTCGGCGAGCTCGGTCTCCAGTCCGTAGCCCGCTTCCTGCGCCTTCGAGCGCGCGTAAACCGTCCCCCGCACCTCGGCGAGCAGCGCCTCGACTGGCCCAAACGGTGAGCCTTCGACCAGCCGCTGCAGCCAGCCATCCGAAGGCAGTGCCTTCGCCGCCTCGACCGCGGCATCGAGCGCGCGATTGCCTTCTTCGTCATAGGAAGCGACGTCCATCAGCCGCGCCGCAAGCCCGCGCCGCCGTCCCCGAGAACGGCCCTCCGGACCCACGATCCAGCGGCGCAACTCGATCGCCTCTTGCCCGCCGAACGCGACCGCGAAGGTCGAATCGGCAGCATCGAACAAATGATGGCCCTCGTCGAACAGGATCCGCCCTGGCGCGTCCTCGCGGGCGCGCGCGGCATTGACCATGACCAGCGCATGATTGGCGATGACGATGTCGGCGTCGCGGCTCGCCCGCTCGGCGCGTTCGATGAAGCAGCGGCGGTAATGCGGGCACCCCGCGTAGACGCACTCACCGCGCCGATCGGTGAGCGCCGTCGCGCCTGCCCGCCGAAACAGGCTTGGCAGCCAGCCAGGCAGGTCGCCGCCAACCATATCGCCGTCCTTGGAATAAGCCGCCCAGCGTCCGACCAGCTGCGCCAGCACTGCGGCCCGCCCGCTGAACGCGCCCTGCAGCGCGTCCTCGAGGTTGAGCAGGCACAGGTAATTCTCGCGGCCCTTGCGGACGACGATCCTCTTCGCGCGCTCTTCCGCGTCGGCGAACAGCTTCGGACCCTCGGCATCGAGCTGGCGCTGCAGCGCCTTGGTGAAGGTCGAGACCCACACCGCGCCGCCGGCGGCCTCCGCCCACAATGACGCCGGTGCCAAGTAGGCGAGCGTCTTTCCGATCCCGGTGCCTGCTTCGGCCAGCAGCACATTCGGCGAGCCCTTCGCGGGCTTCGGCGCAAAGACCTGCGTCACCGCTTCGGCCATCGCCCGCTGTCCTTCGCGCGCCTCGGCGCGCCCGGTCAGCGTATCTAGCTTCGCGCGCGCCGCGTCGGGAGGGACGATGACCGTGCGCGGCGGCGGGCGTTCGCCGGCCTCGTCCCATTGCTTCAGCCGCGCAAAGAGCATGCGCTCACCGCGTTCGGGACACTCCAGCCGCGCGCCGATCAGCGCGGCCCACGGCCAGCCCAGGCGGTGAAGCGTCATGTTCGAATTCCACGCGCCCTCTCTTTTTTTTTTTAATGAAACGGCGACCACCGAGAGCAGTTGCTGAGCAATCCGCACGAGCGCCGCGGCCGCTTCGGATTCGCCTGCTGGCGCCTCAAGGCCAAGCGCGCGGCAGAGCCCCGCAACCGTCGG
>JAFBAM010000182.1 GCA_019247755.1 Sphingomonas sp. | reverse complement strand
CGCCGGTTGGTCGACGCGACGATGCCCGCCTTCAGCTGCTCGCGGCGTTCGTTGAGCGCCTTCACGCGGCGCGCCATCGGGTCCTTGACCGTCGTCGCGGCGTAAATTGCGAGCATCACGGCGAACGTCGCGACGGCGCTCAGGATCGTTGCGATCCAGACGACGTCGAAGCCGAGGATATGTGGGCCTGAAGAGGGCACAGCCTGCATGGTAGAACTCGCCTCCTCAGATCTCGAAGTTGACCATCTTGGCCATGATCAGGCCGCCGATACCCATCCAGATCATGCCGCCCATGCCGGCGACCATCAGGCGCTGGTCAGAGAAGAAGCCCTGCATGTACTTGCCGTTGATCATGTACACGAGGCCGAACACGATGAATGGCAGCGAGCCGACGATGTAGGCCGACGCCTTCGATTCCGAGCTCATCGCACGGATCTTCAGCTTCATCTGCGCGCGCTTCCTCAGCACGTCGGCCAGGTTAGACAGCGTTTCGGCGAGGTTACCGCCGGTCTCACGCTGGATGGCCAGGGTAATGACGAAGAACTGGAACTCCGCAGTGCCGAGACGGTCGGCGGTTTCCTGAAGCGCCGCCTCCATGGTGCGGCCGATCTTCATCTTGTCGGCGACCATGCGGAACTCGACCCCGACGGGGCCCGGAATTTCGCCGGCGACGACACCGAGGGTCTCGGTGATCGGAAGGCCCGAACGAAGGCCGCGGACCATCAGCTCGATCGCATCGGGGAAGTTCGAATTGAACTTGTTGATGCGGCGCTTGATCATCTTGCCGACCACGAAGTGCGGTCCGCCGATCCCGAAGAACAGGCCAACCATCAGAGAGAGGATTATCGGCGCTCCGCGGATCGTCAGCAGGATCGTCACGACGGCGATGACGCCGATCGAGACCATGGCATATTTGCCGAGGCTGATGTCCTTGCCGGTCTGCTCGAGCCGCTGGCGGAGCAGGGCAGGCTTCGGGATCAGCGTCGAGGCATAGCTCTCAAGCTTGCTGCTGCGCTCGGCAAACAACTTGCGGATCTGCGCTTGCGCGCTGGCCGTGATCGTATCGCCGTGGCGCTCCTTGACGAGCTCGATGCGCCGTTTGAGGTTCTTGGACGGCGACGGCCCGCGAAAGGCCATGAACCCAAGCCCAAGTGCTCCGACGCCGCCAATGATGAGTAGCCACAAGAGCATACCAGCCTTCGCCTCTCACTTCCTGCCGACGCGCCGAGACGCGCCGGACTGAACCCCCAAGCTTACGCCGCCTTGTCTTTCGGCTTCGAAAGCATCGACTTCAGGTTGTCGACGATCGACTTGCTGCCGCCGCTGCCCGCGCCAGCGTCGCTGGCATTGCCTTCCTCCGTGGCGTGATTGAGCACCATGCCGGAAAGGGCGTTGAACGGAGCCGCAAGCTTGCCGGTCGCAACTTCGGCCATAGGCTTGCCGAGCTTCGCAGCCTGGGCCGCGACCTTGGCATCGAACGGGAAGACAACGTCGACGCTGCGCTCGATCGACTGCTCGAAGTCCTTGCGGCTGATCTCCAGCGCGCCGCCCGAGGGAACGCCGTTGGCAACGACGATCACCTTGGTCTGCGGCGCATTCGACTTCAGCCACGCAAGGATGCGGATCGTGTCGCGCGTACCGGCCAGCGTCAGCTCGGCGACGACAACCGCGACGTGCGCATCGTGCACCAGGTGCGGATACTGGATCAGCATGTGGCGCGGCAGGTCGAGCACCGTCGATTCAAAGGCGTTCCGCATCTCTTCCTGAAGCTGGAAGAAGGCGGTGCCGTCGGTAACCAGCGGCTGGTGGATCGGCGCTTCGGCCGACAGCACCGACAGTCGCTCATTGGCACGAACCATGGCGCGCTCGATGAACAGGCCGTCGATGCGGCTCGGGTTCTCGATTGCGTCGGTCAGGCCGCGGCCAGGCTCGAGGTCGAGCGCCAGGGCACCGGTCCCGAAGTGGACGTCGAGGTCGAGCAGCGCCGTCGTGCGACGGGACTTCTCACCGAACAGCCATGCGAGCGAGGTCGCGATGGTCGATGCGCCGACGCCGCCGCGAACGCCGATGACGGCGGCCATGACGTGCGGGCGATCGGCCTGCGTTTCGCCACGTGGACCAGACAGGATCATCTGCGCGTGGCTGAAGCTGTCGCGCAGCTGATCGACCGTGAACGGCTTCAGCAGATAGTCGTGGATGCCGCTGGCGACGAGGTCGCGATACAGGCGCACGTCATTGACGGCGCCGGCGGCGATCACGATCGTTCCCGGCTCGCAGACTTCCGCAAGCGCGTTGATGTCGTTCAGCGGATCGGCGGACTCGCTGAGATCGACGAACAGGATGTTCGGGCTGGCCGAGACGGAGAGCGACTGGACGGCATTGCGAAGGCCGCCCTTGTTCACCTTCTCCGGCGACCAGCCGTGCTCGACCGCCACCGGCCGCAGCATGTCGGCGGTTGCATCGTCGCAGACGAAAGCGGTGAACGGGTCACGCAAACCAGCGCGTGCCTGGAACGGAGCATTCATCACTTGCCTCCCTTCGGGCTGACGTCCTGCAGGTTGCCTGCGCCCGTCGGCTGCTTCGTGCGGTACAGGTTGACCGCGCGCGCCGCAGTGCGAGCATCGACCGCAGCGTCGCCTTCGCGGCCGTGCAGCAGATCCTCGGGGTTGGCGACCATGGCGGCGACGTTCGAATTCACGCTGCAGCCGTAGTTGGACATCGTCTTGTTATCCCAGTCGGGCTGCGACCGGTACGTCCAGTGCGGACAACCGGGTACGCTTGCACGACGGCGGGCGACGACCACACGGACCGAGCCCGGCTGAACCGAGCCCTCGGTGACCGGGGCGCCCGGGGTCAAAACCATGCCGTACTTGCCGGCAATGGCGTTGACCTGCCCGCGAGCAGCCGGCGCATAGCCGCCGTCGACGTAGATCGTGTCGCCGTAGCCAAGGCCGAGGCCCTGGAACCAGCCGTTGAGGCGATCGCCTTCACCGGGAGCGAGTGAACCGCCGGGGGCCGCCGCGTCGAAGACATAGTCCTGACTGGTGACGACCGGCACGTTGACCGCGGCCAGGCCCATTTGCGGCACGTCCTGCTGCGGACCCGTCTGGCAGCCTGCCAGGGCAGAGCCGAGAGCGATGAGGATGAACTTGGAGCGCATCTTCGATTCCTTCCTGGTCACATCTTGAACCCGGGCGCCGGCGCCGCACCTGTCGATGCTGCGGACGGAGCCGGGATCGCGGTCGGGTCGACCTTGCCGTTGGCGCCCTTGAACGTCTGGCCCAGCCAGTCGCGTTCAATGTCGTTCGGGTTGCGATACCCGTCGGTCGGAACTGCCATCTGGGTCGAAACCGGGCGCACGAGATACGGCGTCACGATGACCACCAACTCGGTTTCCGAACGCTGGAACTTGGTCGACCGGAACAGCGCGCCGATGACCGGCAAGTCGCCGAGGACCGGAGCCTTGTCGACGCTGTTCTGACCCGTGTTCTGAAGCAGGCCCGCGATCATGAACGATTGGCCCGAGCCGAGCTCGACCGTCGTTTCCGCGCGCCGCGTGATCAGCGCCGGGATCCGGAAGTTGCCCGGAACGGTGATGCCGTTGGCGGCGTCGAGCTGGCTGACCTCGGGGCGGACGCGCATCGAGATGCGGCCGTCGCCAAGGACGATCGGCGTGAACGCCAGACCGACACCATATTGCTTGTACTCGATGGTGACGGCGTTGTTGCCCTGCGAAACGGGGATCGGGAACTCACCGCCGGCGAGGAAGCTCGCCGTCTCGCCCGAAAGCGCGGTAAGGTTCGGCTCGGCCAGGATGCTGGCCACACCGTCGTTGGCGGCGATGTCCAGCGATCCGAGCAGATCCATCCCAAGGATGTGCCCGAAAGCCCCGAGGGTAGTCGCCGACGAGCTGATGTTCAGCGTCGCGCTACCCGGTCCGTTGATCGTACCGGGATTCCCGCGGCCGATGCCGAACAGGAACCCGCCGGACGTGTCGTGCGACAGGAGGTTTACGCCCATCGACTTCAGCAGCGAACGGTTGATCTCGGCGATCCGGACCTTCAGCATCACTTGCAGCGGCGTTGCAGTTTTCAGCCGGTTGACCGGGACGATATCGAGGAGATCGCCCTCTTTCTTTCCGGGATTGAGCAGGCCGGTGACGAGCGTCTGGGCCTGCGCAGCATCTTCCGGAGAAGCGACTGTACCATTCAGGATGGCGACCTGGCCGACCGTGGTCACGTTGATGTTCGAGTCCGGCATCGCCGCGTGAATGATCTCATTCAGGTTGGCGAGGTTCTGCGCCACGCGGACGTTGGTCGCATAGACGACCCGGCCACCCTTGGCGGTCGCGTAGATCGTCGTCTCGCCAGCGTCCTTACCGAACACGTAGAGCTGGGTCGGCGAACGGACCTGGACGTCGGCGACGTTGTCGTTGGCGACGAAGATGTCGCTCATCGGCTCGGACAGGCGGACCAGGGTCCCAGTGCCCTTGCTGACGTTCAGCGTCTCGACCGGCCTTGCCGCGGTCGGGGCGGCGAGGGCGGGGGCCGAAGCGCCCACCGTGCCGAGCGCAATTGCCAGCGCGGCCATTGCGGTGCCGAGGCGAGCCCGGCTGGTGATGGCTTGAGTCTTCATCTTAGCGAGCTCCCACCGGAACAACGGTGACTGAATTGCCGCGAGCGACACGGATGACTGGTCCGACCGGAAGGGCAGAGGCCGCGCCTGGTGCAGGCGCCGACGAAGCCTTCGCGGGAACGGTGCGGCGCTGGAAGCGCGACACGTCGCCGCCGGTCGAGAAGGTCGTGTTGCTGTCGATCGGGCGGTTGGCCATGGCCGTCAGCATCTGCTTTTCCTGGTCAGGCGTAGTGCCGGCCGGGACCTTGATGGCGCCCGAAGCAACCGCCCGCTCGACCTCGGCGCTGTTGTCAGCGATCGAGCGAAGGGCCAACGAAAGCGAGCCGAGGCTCTGCGCAACCGCGATCTTCTCGGCGATGCGCGGCGTGACCTCCAGCGTGACGTTGGAGAACGTCTTGACCTGGGTCTTGCCCTCATCGTCCTTGTCGGTGATGCGCTGGTCGGTCGCGAGCACCCGCAGGTTGCGGATGATGGTCTCGGAGACCTTGAGCGTCGGACCGTCGCCGCCGCCCTCGACGTTCTGCGTCAGGACCATGTCGACATGGTCACCCGGGAACACGAAGCCGGCCACACCGGACGACACGTTCACAGGCACCGTGATGGCGCGCATGCCTGGGCCAAGCGCCGCGGCGAGGAAGCCGCGGTCCTGCGGGCCGACGAGCGAACCGCGGGTGGCCGGCTGGCCGGCGGTGATCGCATAGCGAACAACCGTGCCAAGCAATTTCTTGGGATCACCGTCGGGCTGGCCCTCGACGTAATAGGCGCTCTGCATGAGCTCCTTAGGCCAGGGTTGGAAGGTGAAGCTGTCGGCATCGATGATCGTGCCGACTGGTAGCGCCTTCTTGGCGACCAGCACCTTCGGACCGAGTGGCACGGGCGCAGCAGCTGCCTGCTGGGCGCCGGCACCGGCGAACATGTTCTTGGCCATGACAGCGGTGACCACCGCAATGACCAGCGCTCCAACGAGCAGCGCGAGCTTCTTCACATCCATGGCGAAATCGCCTCCCCCTGACGGGCCCCTTGAACAGCCTCACAAATCAGACAAATTGGTTAAGAAACCGTTGGGTTAGAATCGGCGCGAGCACGAACAGCGCTCCGCACGCGATTGCGACCCCGTATGGAATTTTCGGACGACCCTCTTTTCCCTTGGCGCGATGCCAGAGGAGAATGCCCAGAGTGAGCACGCCGCCCGCGAGGGCCATCCAAACCAGAAATTTCATCGTGCCGGCGGGCGAGAACCACAAAGCCAGCGCGGCCGCGAGCTTGACGTCGCCGCCGCCCATCATGCCGGCGTAAAATGCACCGGCGAGCAGCGCGAACACGATCCCGCCCGCCGCCAGCTGAATTGCGATTCCCGGCCAAGGCGTCAGCGCGATCGACAGCCAGTAGAGAGGCGCACCGAGGGCGACAGCTGCGTTGAGCCGGTTCGAGATGGTGAACGTCCGCACGTCGATGACCGCCGCCACGACCAGGGTCGCGGCAAGCGCCACAAGCAGCAGATCGGTAAACCCCCCGTTGAACATGACTGCCACCCCTAGACGGTGCGGCTTTCCAATTCGTAACCAGCGGCAGAAATGTCGGATTTTGACGTCATCATCGTCGGCGGCGGGATCGCCGGAGCAAGCCTTGGCGCGGAGATTGCCGGTAAGCGGCGGACACTCATCATCGAGGCCGAAGACCATTGCGGCTATCATGCGACCGGGCGATCGGCCGCCTTCTATCTGGAGAGCTACGGCGGACCCGAAGTCGCCAAGCTGACGATCGCGTCGGGTGACTTCCTGACGAAGCCGCCATCGGAATTTTCGGAGCACGGATTCCTTCGCCGGCGCGGAGACGTCCACCTCACGCGTGAGGAGCTTCCGGAGCTTCCGTCGACGGTAGAATCATGGCCCATTGAGCGGGCGGAACTGGAGAGGTTGATCCCTGGCGTTCGGCCCGAATGGCGCCGCGCTCTGTTCGAACCGGGCTGCGCCGACATCGACGTGGCGGCCCTTCACGCCGCCTATCTGCGCCACTTTCGACGGTTGGGTGGGACTGTGCGGACTAGCGCCCGGCTCGCGGCTGGCCTTCGCCGCGAGAATCGGTGGGATATCCAGCTCGAAGACCGGTCGACATTGGCGGGAAACATCCTCGTTGATGCTGCGGGAGCATGGGCGGACGTGGTCGCGATGCTCTGCGGCGCCACAAAGCTCGGGATCGAGCCGAAGCGGCGGACGATGGCGCAGTTGCGAATCGGCCGCTCCGGACTTCGCGACCTGCCGCTTGTCGATGACGCGAAGGGGACATTCTACTTCAAGGGCGAAGGCGATCAGACAATCTGGCTAAGCCCGCACGACGAGATTGAAAGCGATCCCTGCGACGCCGCGCCGGAAGAAATCGACGTGGCAATTGCGATCAATCGCTTCCAATCGGTCGTCGACTGGCCGGTCGAGCGCGTCGAGCGAAGCTGGGCTGGCCTCCGGAGCTTCGCTCCAGATCGCCTCCCGGTTTACGGATTCGACGCGGAGATCCCTGGGTTTTTCTGGTGTGCCGGGCAGGGTGGCTTCGGGATCCAGACGGCGCCGGCCGCCGCGAAAATGGCCGCGGCTCAATTGCTTGGTGAGGCGCCCGACGCGATGGTCGCGCACATCGATTCCACGGTTTTTTCACCGCTGAGATTCACGCACTAAGCTGGAAAAAGTTGGGGAGGCGCGGGTCACGCCTCCCCTCACCGAACTTTCCAACAGGGGAACGAGAGAGTCGGTGACGGGCGACTATTTAGTCCCACCCCAACCCTACAAAAAGTGAACTTTATTTCACAGGCGATGGTGCCGGCGCTGGTCGTCGGCGGCAGCGCAGGCCAGCGCATCGACCCGGTCATTCTCCGGATGACCGCTATGGCCCTTGACCCAATGCCACTCGATTCGGTGCGGTGCCGAGGCCGAGATCAGCTCCTGCCACAGCTCCGCATTCTTCACCGGCTTCTTGTCGGAGGTCCGCCAGCCATTGCGCTGCCAGTTGTGGACCCAGCGCGTGATTCCGTCGCGAACGTAGATGCTGTCGGTATGAAGCTTCACGCGGCACGGCTTCTTCAGCGCTTCGAGGCCGCGAATCGCCGCCAGCAGTTCCATGCGGTTGTTGGTCGTCAGCGCTTCGCCGCCTGAAAGCTCCTTTTCCTTGTCGCCCATGCGCAACAACACGCCCCATCCGCCAGGGCCAGGATTGCCGCGGCAGGCGCCGTCGGTGAACAGCTCGACTTCAGGCAGCTCGGTCAGAAATGAGCTCTCGCGGAAGCTTGAAGATCATGCGCTCGGGGGTGTGGTCGGCGATTTCCTCGGCGACTTGAAAGCGCGAACGGAGCGCATCGACGACTTCCCGCACCAGCACTTCGGGCGCCGAGGCACCGGCGGTGATTCCGACGGTCTTTGGCTCGCCGAGCCATTCCCAATCGATGTCGGTCGCCCGTTCGATCAGCCGCGCGGGAACACCCAGCCGCTCGGCAACCTCTGCGAGTCGCAGGGAATTGCTGCTGTTCGGGGCGCCGATCACCAGCATCCGGTCGCATTCCTCGGCGATTGCCTTGACGGCTGCCTGCCGGTTCGAGGTGGCGTAGCAAATGTCTTCACTCCGCGGTGCTCGGATGGCCGGGAAGCGCGCTTTCAGGGCCTCGATGATTGCCGAGGTGTCATCGACCGACAGCGTGGTCTGCGTGAGGAACGCAAGATTCTCAGTATCCGGAACGGCGACACCGGCGACGTCCTCGACCGTCTCGATCAACGTGATCGATCCCTCGGGAACCTGGCCGAACGTGCCGATGACCTCCGGGTGCCCGGCATGACCGATGAACAGGATGTGCCGTCCTTCCTCGATCAAACGCTCCGCCTGCCGATGCACCTTCGATACCAGCGGACAGGTTGCATCGACGTAGGTTAGGCCGCGCGTTTGGGCAGCAGCGGGCACGGCCTTCGGCACGCCATGTGCTGAAAAGACCACTGGCCGGTCGTCTGGAACCTCGTCCAATTCATCGACGAAAACCGCTCCCAGCTCGCGCAAGCGATCGACGACGAAGCGGTTGTGTACGATTTCATGGCGCACGTAGACAGGGGCGCCGAACCGTTCGAGCGCGAGCTCAACGATCTGGATCGCGCGGTCGACGCCCGCGCAAAAGCCGCGCGGCGCCGCAATCAGCACTCGAAGTGGGGGAAATTCAGCCACGGTGCAGGCCATGTAAGGCATCGCTTGCAGGCTTAGAAGGCCCTTCCTATGAATGCGGGCCAGACTGCCGTTTAAGGATTTCGCCATAGTGAAGCTTCGTCTCGCCGCTATCATCGCCGTGACCCTGCTCGCCGGATGCCGCCACGCCGGCGACATCACCGATGAGAATGGCGGCGGCGTCTATGCCGTTCGTTCGAGCTGCCCGATCGCGGGCATTCCGACTGGAACCGGCGACATCACCTTGTTCGATCCGGCGGGAAGCACGGATTCTCGCGCGATCGACGTGACTGCGACCATCACCCAGCTCCGCGGTTTCTGCCAGGATTCGGGGGCCGATGTTGTGTCGACCGTCACCTTCACCGTCACCGCGCTCCGGCGGGACGCAGGGCCGGCCCGCCAGGTAATCCTGCCCTATTTCGACGTGGCGCTGCGCGGCGGATCTACCATCGAAGCAAAGCAGGTCGGCGCGGTTGCTTTGGAATTCCCGGCAGGAAGCCAGCACGCCACGACTCGTGCTCAGGCCTCGATCCGCGTCAATCGCTCGTCGGCGACGCTTCCCGCCGAGGTGCGAGCAATCCTGACCAGGCCGCGCAAGGCCGGCCAGGCCGATGCCGCGATCGACCCGATGGCAGATCCCGCGGTGCGCTCTGCCGTTGCCAATGCGACGTTCGAGCATCTGGTCGGTTTCCAGCTGACGCAGGATCAGCTCAAGTACAACGCAACCCGTTAGGACTTCACCGAAACTCGCGTTGACTTGGGCCCAAGGCGCGGCCAAGGCAGCCGCGTCGCCGGAGGGCAACTTCCGGAATGGCCGCGCGGGAGAGACCGTCTTTTGACGGCGCCGAAGGAGCAACCGCCCCCGGAATCTCTCAGGCACCAAGGACCGCGCGCGCCTGACAGTCTGGAAAGTGCCCGCCGCTTTGGTGGGCCGCCGAAGGGGCAAAGCTCTCAGGCGCTAGGGACAGACGGGGGCGGCAGCCGGGGCAGTCGGGAGAGCTGCGCCGACAGTCGCACCCTATTCCGGAGCGTTTGATGAGCAGCGAAGTCCACGAAAACCTCGAAAAGCTTCCGCTCGACGCGTGGCACCGCGCCCGCGGTGGCCGGATGGTGCCGTTCGCCGGCTACGAGATGCCGGTCCAGTACGAAGGCATCATGGCCGAGCATCTCTGGACCCGCGAGAATGCCGGCCTCTTCGATGTGAGCCACATGGGGCAGCTGCTAATCCACGGTCGCAACGTCGATGCCGCGCTGGAAACGCTGATGCCTGGCGACTTCCAGGCTGCCGTCGACATGAAGCCCAAATATTCGCTGCTGCTCGACGACGATGGCGGGATCATCGATGACTTAATGGCGACGCGGCGCGGCGATGGTTTCTATGTGGTAGTCAACGGTGCGACAAAGCACGGCGACATCGAAGTGATGCGCCGCCGCCTGCCAGGCGAGGTAGTGGTCGATTACATGAAGGAGCAGGCGCTGCTCGCGCTGCAGGGGCCACGGGCTGCCCAGGTGCTCGAAACGATTATCCCTGGCGTCAGCGAGCTAAGCTTCATGCAGGGTGCACCGTTCACCTGGAACGGCCGGAACCTGTGGATCAGCCGTTCAGGCTACACGGGAGAGGACGGGTTCGAGATTTCCGTTCAGGCGACGGTCGTCGCGGAGCTGGCCGATGCGATCACTGCGCATGAGTTCGCCAAGCCGATCGGCCTCGGCGCCCGCGATTCGCTCCGGCTCGAAGCCGGTCTGCCGCTTTACGGTCACGACCTTGATACCGCGACCACGCCGGTGATGGCCGGCCTCACCTTCGCCATCAACAAGCGCCGCCGCGCCGAGGGTGGCTTTGCCGGCGCCATGCGCATCCTGTCGGAGCTCCAGAATGGTCCGGCGCAAAAGCGCGTCGGCCTTGAGGTCGACGGCCGCCAGCCCGTCCGCGAAGGCGCTTTGATCCTCGATGGCGAGGGCAATGAGGTCGGCAAGATCACCAGCGGCGGCTTCTCGCCTTCGCTGCAGCGCCCGATCGCGATGGGCTATGTCGCGAGCCACCTCGCGGAGAACGGCACCGCGCTGAAGCTCGAACAGCGGGCCAAGCTGTTCGACGCTCGTGTCGTGCCCATGCCATTCGTTCCGCACAATTATCACCGCAAGGGAGCCGCCTGATGTCGCTGTATTTCACCAAGGAACATGAGTGGATCCGGGTCGAGGGCAATAACGCCACGGTCGGCATCTCAAATCATGCGCAAGAGCAGCTGGGCGACATCGTCTTCGCCGAGGCGCCCGAGGCCGGCCGCTCGCTTCGCAAGGGCGAGGAAGCCGCAGTCGTCGAATCCGTGAAGGCGGCTTCGGACGTCTATTCGCCGATCAGCGGAAATGTGATCGAGGGCAATCCGGCGCTCGCCGACGATCCCGCGATCATCAACAATGACCCGGAAGGGGCCGGGTGGTTCTTCAAGCTCGAGGTCACCAATCCGTCCGAGCTCGACGGCCTGATGGATGAGACCGCTTACCGCGATTTCGTGGCGTCGCTTTGAGCCCAGCGGCCGTCTCGACCAGTAAGTGGGACGCGGGTGACTATGCCCGCGTCGGCGCCTTCGTCGCCCAATTGGGCGGCGCGGCGCTCGACCTGCTCGACCCGAAGGCCGGCGAGCGAATCCTCGACGTTGGCTGTGGCGAGGGGACGTTGACGAAGAAGATTATCGAGCGTGGTGCGACCGTGCTCGGCATCGATAATTCGCCCGAGATGATCGCCGCGGCGCGCGCCAACGGCATCGACGCGGTGCTAATGGCTGCGGAGGACATCCCGTTCACCAGTGAGTTCGACGCTGCCTTCTCCAACGCGACGCTGCATTGGGTGCTGGAAAAGGAGCAGGCGGCGCGCGCAATCTTCCGCGCAGTGAAGCCCGACGGCCGCTTCGCTGGCGAGATGGGCGGCGAGGGCAATCTCGCGAAGCTCCGCGAGGCGCTCGACGACGAGCTGATCATCCGCGGCTACGCCCCGCCGGTCGAGGCGAGCAACTGGTACGCATCGCCTGAAGAATTCGCAGCGGTCTACGAAGCCGCCGGCTTCCGGGAGGTCGACGCGCGCCTGATCGAGCGCCCGACCCCCATCGAGCACGGGGTCGCCGCCTGGGTGACGACCTTCCGCAAGGGCTGGCTCGATCGCGCCGGCGTGCCGGAGGAGGAGCGCGCCGAGATCGGCGCCGCCGTCGCCGATGGCGTCGGCTCTAACATCGCCGATTATGTCCGTCTTCGCTTCATCATGAGGAAGCCCACCTGATGCGATACCTGCCGCTGAGCGACGCCGACCGCAGTGAGATGCTGCGCGTGATCGGCGTCGGCTCGATCGATGAATTATTCAAGGACGTGCCGGAGGAGGCGCGCCTCAGGGGCCCGATCCATGGCCTGCCGCTGCATGCCTCCGAAATGGCGGTCGAGCGTCACATGACGGCCTTGTCGCGCAAGAATATGGTCGCGGGGGACGTGCCTTTCTTCCTTGGCTGCGGCGCGTACCGCCATCACGTGCCCGCCAGCGTCGACCACATCATCCAGCGCGGTGAATTCCTGACGAGCTACACGCCCTACCAGCCCGAGATCGCGCAGGGCACGCTGCAAATGATGTTTGAGTTCCAGACGCAGGTCGCACGGCTGTTCGGCTGTGAGGTCGCCAACGCCTCGATGTACGACGGGTCGACCGCGATGTGGGAAGCGATCCTGATGGCGCACCGCATCACGCGCCGGAACAAGACGGTCATCTCCTCCGGCGTGCATCCGCACTACGTCAAGGTCGCTGAGACGCTCGCCCAGTTCAGCGAGGATGCGCTGGCAACTGCACTTCCGGAGCTTGATGCCAAGCCCGATATGGATCGCCTGATCGGCAAGATCGGTCCGGAGACCAGCGCGGTCGTCGTGCAATATCCCGACATCCTCGGCCGGATCACCGACCTGACGCCGATCGCCGAAGCGGCCCACGCGGCCGGCGCGCTGCTGATCGCAGTGGTGACCGAACCTGTTGCGCTTGGTGCGATCAAGTCGCCCGGCGAAATGGGTGCGGACATCGTTGTCGGCGAAGGCCAGTCGATCGGCGTCGGCCTGCAGTTCGGCGGGCCCTATGTCGGCCTGTTCGCTTGCCGTGAGAAACATGTGCGACAGATGCCCGGCCGACTGGCGGGTGAGACCGTCGATGCTGAGGGCAAGCGCGGCTTCGTCCTCACGCTCTCGACCCGCGAGCAGCACATCCGCCGCGAGAAGGCGACGTCGAACATCTGCACGAGCTCGGTGCTGTGCGCGCTCGCATTCACGGCTCACTTGACCCTGCTGGGCGAAAAGGGCCTTCGCCGGCTCGCTTCTCTGAATCACACGCGCGCGTGCGAAGTGGCTGAGCGCCTCGCTGCAATCCCGGGGGTTGAGCTGGTCAACGACAGCTTCTTCAACGAGTTTACGCTGAAGCTTCCGGTCGAGGCTCGGCCAGCGGTGCATGCGATGGTCGAAAAGGGCGTGCTGGGAGGTGTTTCGCTCGGCCGGCTCTACCCCGGTGTCGGCGCTTTGCAGAACGGGCTGGTCGTCGCGGTCACTGAAACAGTTAGCGATCAGGATATCGCGGCATTTGAGACCGTGCTGAAGGAGGTGGTTCAATGACCGTCAATCCTTCAGGCTGGCGGCCGTCCTCGCCCGCGAATGAGCAGGGAGAGGCGCGTACCGTCACGGGTAATCGCGCGCTGATGCTCGAAGAACCCTTGCTGTTTGAAATCGGATCGGTCGATCACACTGGCGTGGATTTCGCGGACTTACCCACACGCGCAACCCGCCTTGGCGGCCTCGAACGCGTGCGTCCGATTGGTCTCCCCGGCCTCTCCGAGCCGGAAACCGTGCGTCATTATACCCGCCTGTCGCGCCAGAATTACGCGATCGACCTCGGCCTCTTCCCGCTCGGGTCGTGCACGATGAAGCATAACCCGCGCTTGAACGAGAAGGTCGCGCGGCTCCCGGGCTTTGCCGATGTGCACCCGCTGCAGCCCCAGGAAACGGTGCAGGGTGCGTTGCAGGTCATCAACGAGTTGGCCTTCTGGTTGCTCGACCTTACCGGCATGCACGGCGTGGCGATGAGCCCCAAGGCCGGCGCTCACGGCGAGCTCTGCGGTCTGCTCTGCATCCGCGCCGCGCTCGAGGCGCGGGGCGACAAGCGCGAGGTCGTGCTGGTGCCGGAAAGCGCGCACGGCACCAATCCTGCAACCGCGGCTTTCGCCGGCTATCGTGTCGAGAATATCCCGGCAACCGATGCCGGGCGCGTGGATCTCGAAGCCCTGAAGTCACGCCTCGGACCCGACGTCGCGGCGGTGATGATCACCAACCCCAACACCTGCGGCCTATTCGAGCCCGACATGAAGGCGATCAGCGACGCCGTTCATTCCGCCGGGGCTTTCGTCTATTGCGATGGCGCCAACTTCAACGCGATTGTTGGCAAGGTCCGTCCGGGCGACCTCGGCATCGACGCGATGCACATCAACCTCCACAAGACTTTCTCGACCCCGCACGGCGGCGGCGGCCCGGGTTCGGGCCCGGTCGTCCTGTCCGAAGCGCTATCGCCTTACGGCCCGCTGCCGTTCGCGGCGAAGTATCCCGATGGAACGTATAAGATCGTCGAGGAGGAAACGGCGGGCGAGCAGCATCCCAACGCCTTCGGCCGCATGGTCGCTTTCCACGGCCAGATGGGCATGTTCACCCGCGCGCTAGCCTACATCCTGAGCCACGGCGCCGACGGGCTGAAGCAGGTCGCCGAGGATTCGGTGCTCAACGCGAACTACGTCCTGCGCAGCCTGGAAGATGTGCTCGATGCGCCCTTCGCCAAGAGCGGCCCGTGCATGCACGAGGCGATCTTTTCCGACCGCGGGTTCGAGGGCGGGATCAGCACGATCGACCTTGCCAAGGCGCTGATCGACGAGGGCTTCCACCCGATGACCATGTATTTCCCGCTGGTCGTGCATGGTGCGATGCTGGTCGAGCCTACCGAGACTGAGTCCAAGGCCAGCCTCGACCAGTTCATCACGGCGGTCCGTTCCATCGCTCAGCGAGCCAAGGCGGGCGACCAGAGCCTCAAGGCCGCGCCAGTTCATGCCCCGCGCCGCCGGCTCGACGAAACCCTGGCGGCGAGGAAGCCCGTCCTCACTTATCGTGAGCATGAACCGGCACAGGCTGCCGAATGACGGACGAACGGCGCTTCTACGAGGCGCCGTCTTCGGGTGCGCGCCGTTCGGCGCCGGCGGCCCTCCGGAATCGCGAGCCGATTGCCGAAGTCCTTGCCGAATGGCTGCCCGGGCGAGGCCTGGTGCTGGAAATCGCCAGCGGCAGTGGCGAGCACGCTGTTTACTTTGCACAGCGGTTTCCTCAGCTCGAATGGCAGCCAAGCGACATCCATCCAGACGCTTTGGGGTCGATCGCGGCATGGCGAAACGAAGCAGGCCTGCCAAACGTCCGTGAGCCGCTTAGCCTGGATGCGGCGGCTGCGGACTGGCCGATCGACCGTGCCGACGCCGTTCTCAGCATCAACATGGTGCACATCAGCCCGTGGAGCTCAGCGCTTGGCCTACTTGACGGCGCCTCGCGGCTCTTGGCCCCCGGCGCGCCGCTCATCATGTACGGTCCCTGGCTGAAGGAGGGCATGCCCACCGTCGACAGCAATCTTGCCTTCGACGCCGACCTTAAGCGTCGTGACTCTGACTGGGGACTACGCCGCGTCGAGAATTTTGCCGATGCGGCCATAACCCGCGGCATTCAACCAGAAGCGATCCGCTCCATGCCCGCCAATAATTTGATGCTTCTGCTGCGGAAGGAGTGACCTCAGGCGGCTCGTGCGCGCCGGTGTTCCTCGCGCTGCTGCTCCTGCAGGAATGTCATCAACTCGCTGACCGGATACACCCGATTGAAGCCGATCCCGTAGTAATCGTCTTCCATCCACTTCACGACGCCGGCGGCTGCGTGGAGACCGTTGAGCGTCACGACCACGTTGGAATTGATCTCAAACCAGTCGCGAGCGCGAATGCAAATTCCGCCTTGGGAGATGTTGACGACGTCGACTCTTGAGACGTTGCCGTCGTGGCGAATGAGCGCGCTGCAATCGAGCTCAATGCGCGGCATGCGGGGTTGGGGTTTCCCGTCGGTTGCGGTCAGCAAGGCGACGACGTCGATCGGCTCATCGAAAACCACGCCGATCATCCCATTGTCTGCCCATTGGGCTATGCCGCTGACACTGTTGCCCTGTTTCAGCTCGACTGTCAGGTGGGCGCCGACCGCGATTGGCGAATAGGGTCGGATCATCATCCCGCCCGCCGAGATGTTGCGGATCAGGCAGAGCTCGCGCCGGCCCTCCACCGTCATCGCCCCGACCCTCAGCAGGCTGACATACCGTTCACCGCTGCGACGGTCAGGGCGGACCGGCGCGTTCGCCGAAAGAGAATAGTTCGTTGTTTCAACAAGCTTCTTGGCCAAAGGAGGCTCCGCAATCGAATGACGCAACAGGTGTTGTTCTTTCCGACTCCGACTTTCGTCGAACCGGCCCCACTAGCTGCAGATTCCTAGCAGCCAAGTTTTACCAGACCCTTTCAATGCAACCGTTCTGGCGGTTTGCCGACGGAGCCGGCGAGGCGTACAAGAGGCAAGGGGCGGAGAAGGTACCATGCGTACGACGATACGGCATTCACTGAAGCTGGCGGTTGCCCTTGCGGCCGGCGCCCCCCTTTGCGCGCAGACGACGACAACGCGCTTCGATCCCGTTGCCGGCGTTCCCGAGATCGACAAGACCACGCAAACTGAGGATCTTGCGTTCAAGAACCGCGACGACCGCATGACGGTCCCGGTTCGGCTTGCGGGCGCCGGACCCTACCAGTTCTTGGTCGACACCGGCGCTGACCGCACCGCCGTTTCCCGGCAACTTGTTACCCGGCTTAAATTACCGAGCTCGGGCGGCGTCGAGCTTCACAGCCTGTCGGGCGTGTCGAACGTCGGGACCGCCAAGATCGAGAACGTGCAGCTCACTCGGACTCCGGCAACGATCGATGCCGCAGTGCTCGACGGCTCCAACATGGGCGCTGACGGGATTGTTGGGGTAGACCTTTTGAGCTCGCAGCGGATCCAATTCGATTTCGAGAAGCAGACGATGTCGATCGTTCCCTCGGCATCGCCCGAACCGGTCGATGATCGCGGCAGCATCGTCGTCCGCGCCAAGCGCAAGAATGGACGTCTGGTGATTACGGATGCGGTCGCGAATGACGAACGGCTGACCGTCGTCCTCGACACCGGATCGCAGATCACGGTCGGCAACCAGGCCCTTCGCCGCGCGCTGATCGGCGACAATCTCGTCGACATCGACAAGAGCGTCGAGCTGGAGTCCGTCACCGGCCAGAAGGTCACCGGCGACTATATGTTCATCAAGCAACTGACGATCGGCGGCGTTGGCCTGACGAACCTCGCGGTGGTCTTCACCGATGCTCACACCTTCAAGCAACTCGGGTTGGATAAGCGGCCCGCGCTTCTGCTGGGAATGAACGCGATCCGCGCGTTCAAGCGGGTTTCGATCGATTTCGCCAACCGGAAGCTCCGCGTTGTATTGCCTGAGCATAGCGAGCTCGATGTTCGGCTGGCGGACGCTCGCGGGAGCAACTGAGCTACCGCCGTTTCCGAGACTTTGACCTAACAGCAGTCTCGGGCAAGGATGCCCGGATGATTCATCACGTGCACCGGGTTCGAAGCGCCTGCTGATGGCTGCCTACTGGGGTCTGTTTTCGATTTTTGCGCTCGGCGCCTTGCTCACGCACGGCGGCGATGGTCATCGACGTCCGACGTGGCTCCTCATCGCCGCGATGATTGGCCTTGCTTTGTTCATTGGCTTGCGATGGGAAATCGGTCCGGACTGGCCGACTTATCGTTCGCTTTTCACGTTCCTGCACGACAGAAGCCTCACGGAACTGGTTGGCCAGAGCGACCCTGGTTTCCGCGGCCTGGTCATGCTGCTGCAGTGGCAGCATGCGCCGTTTTGGGTGCTCAACCTCATTTGCGCCTGCATCTTCTCGTTCGGTCTGGCCCAATTCTGCACCACGCTTCCCAATCCTTGGCTCGGCGTTCTCGTGGCCATTCCCTACCTCGTCATCGTTATCGCGATGAGCGCGCTTCGCCAGGCCACTGCGATCGGCTTCATCTTTCTCGCCCTTCGCGACATGGGCACAAAGCCGCTTTGGAAGAGCATCCTGTGGGTCCTCGTGGCATCGCTGTTCCACGCCAGCGCCTTCATCGTCGCGGTACTGATCGCGCTCTCTTACACGCAGAGCCGCGCGCAGGCGGTGATCGTCCTGATCGCATCCTCGATACCGGCCTATTATGTGCTCTTCGGAACTTTCGACATTTACCTGAGACGCTATGGCCAGCACCGCATCGATTCGGGCGGGGTGGCGTTCCGCGTGGCCATGAACGCAGTGCCGGCGTTAATCCTCCTGATCAGGGGGACCAGGTACTTCGCACCGCGTGGCGAGGAGGCGTTCTGGCGATCGATTGCGCTGCTTTCCCTCGCGCTGATTCCGGCCCTGCTCCTGGTCAAATCCACGACGGTCGTGGACCGGCTGTCGATCTACGCGATCCCTCTCCAGATCCTGGTGCTGAGCGAGCTGCCGGGCCAGTTCTCGACCTCGTCGGCCACCCGCATTTATCCGGTGATGCTCGTTGCCGCTTACTGCGCCGCGACCTTGCTGGTCTATTTCGCCTTGGGCACGCACGCTCGCTATTACTTGCCCTATCAGACGGTGGACCTCTGGTAGTGGCCGACGCGCAGGAACTCACCAACTCCTACAATGACGAGCTGTTCTCCGGCAGCGCGCTTCGCCGCTTCTATCATTTGGCCCGGTTCAACTGGGTCCGCGACAAGGCGGACAAGCACCTTGATGGCGATCTGCGGCTGATTGAGCTCGGCTGCTATGACGGGCGCCTGTTCGATACACTCGGCCCGCGCGTCGTCGAATATGCCGGGCTGGACGCCAACTGGTCTGGCGGCCTCGACCTCGCGCGTGCGAAATATGGCAGCCGGAAGGACGTGACGCTGATCGAGGCGACCGATCCGGACGGATTCAGGCGCTTCTCGGATCGACAGTTCAATGTGGCCGCGGCGCTGGAAACCCTTGAGCACGTGCCGCCCGACCTGGTCGCACCCTACCTCGACCAGTTGCAGCGGGTTACCCGGGGGAACCTCTTTGTCACCGTTCCCAATGAGCTCGGCCCGGTCTTCCTGGCCAAGCATCTCGGTAAGAAAATCCTCTACGGCGGCGAGCAGGCCTATTCGCCGTCGGAAGTGCTCGCCGCCGCGCTTCGCCAGAGTCACAAGGTAAAGCGCGACGATCACAAGGGCTTCGACTACCGCGACGTGGTGGCGGAGATCGGCAAGAGGTTCGAGATCCTGGCGGTCGAGGGCCTCGCGTCATTCGGATTGCCGGCGGCGCTTTCGCCCACGGTCGGCATCTTCGCGCGGAGCCGCTGACTTGGCCGTCCACCAGAATCTCGATCCCGCCACGGTCCGCGGCTTCGGCCAGGAATGGCAGGCGTTCGACCAGGCAAGCCTGACCGGCGACGAATATGCCGAGCTGTTCGACCGCTATTTCGGCATCTTCCCCTTTGATGCTTTGCCCGCTTCGCCCGAAGGCTTCGACCTCGGCTGCGGATCGGGACGCTGGGCCAGGGGCGTTTCAGAGAAGGTCGGGCTGCTCCACTGCGTCGACCCGTCGCCGGCAGCGCTGGAGGTTGCGGAATCCGCACTTCGGGACTGTCCAAACGTCCACCTTCACCTCGCCGGTGCACACTCAATCCCGCTTCCCGACGGCTCGCAAGATTTCGGCTATTCGCTGGGCGTCCTCCACCATGTGCCAGACACCGGTCGCGCGCTTGCCGACTGCGTGCGCAAGCTCAAGCCCGGCGCCCCGTTCCTCCTCTACCTCTATTACCGCATGGACAACCGGCCGCTCTGGTTCCGGGCGATCTGGCGAACGACCGACCTCGCGCGGCGAGGAGTTTCGCGCATGCCGTTTCCTTTCCGCAAGGGCCTCACCACCGCGATAGCGGCCCTTGTCTACTGGCCGCTCGCTCGCTTCGCCTCGGTTGCCGAGCGCGCCGGAATGAACGTCGCCGGCATGCCGCTGAGCTTCTATCGCGCCACGAGCTTCTACACGATGCGCACCGACGCACTCGACCGCTTCGGGACCCGCCTCGAGCAGCGTTTCACCAGGCCCGAGATCGAGCGGATGATGAAAGACGCCGGACTGACCGGAATCGTCTTCAGCGAGCGCGAGCCTTATTGGGTCGCGTGCGGGCGAAAAGCCTAGCGGACGACCGAGCGGACCACCCGGGCGAACGCCCGCGATGCGGCTTCTGCCGAATATTCCTGCTCGATGGTCTTGCGCGCTTGCCGACCCATGCGGTGCCGAAGCTTCGGATCCGCCGCGAGCTGCATCAACGCACTGACGAATTCCTCGGTCGAAGACGCGAGCAGCCCATTCTCGCCCGCACGAATGATCTTGCTGTTCACGCCCACCGGTGACGCGACCACCGGTCGGCCGGTCGCCATGAATTGCAGGGCCTTCATGCCGCACTTGCCGCGGCTAACCTCGTCATCCGGAAGCGGCATGATTCCGGCATGACAGTTGCCGACCTGCCGTGCCTCGTCCTCGGCAGTCCAGGCAACGAACTCCGTCTCGGCGCCCGTGATCGGCCGATCGGGCGGCCGGTTGCAAATGACCCTGACCTTCAGCGGGATTTGCCGCGCCAGATCTTCAAGTGCCGGTCGGGCGGTCTCGAAGTGCGGGAGCGTGCTTGCCGACCCCGTCCAGCCGACGACGAATGCTCCGTCCTGCGGCGGCTCAGCGATCTCAGGATAATCGGCAAGTTCGATCGTCGATGGAATGACGAAGACCCGGTCGTTCCTCTGTCTCGCATAGCCTGCAAGGTAGTCGTTCCCGACCGTCACCGCGCTCGCGATGCGGCAGATCGTCGACGTCTTCCCGTAAGAATGCAGCCGGGAAAACAATCCGTTCAAATGCGCCTGGGCCGGGGACCAGATCGCGTCGTCGAAGTCGAGGATCATCGGCCTGCCGGTCCGGACCAGCAGTCGCTCGTAGATCGCGGGCCCGATCAGCGATGCCTCGCGATAGATTAGGATCGCGTCGTAAGAGCGCGCCGCCTTCAGCACG
>JAFBAM010000119.1 GCA_019247755.1 Sphingomonas sp. | reverse complement strand
AATCTTCTCCCGTATCTTCATGTTCGCGAGACGCTCGGGCGTGAACCATGCCTCGAGCGCACGATCGACCTCCTGAATGTAAAGATCGATCATTTCCGCTTGGCTCTTGGGCACCGCGAGGCGCGCCTGGACGGGGTCGATGCCGAGCTGTCCAGCCGCCGAATCGACCGCGGCCTTGGTCCAGCCGTCGAACACCGCATTCTCGCCAACCGCGAGCGCGAGCTGGCGGCGCAGTTTTTCGAGAGGGCTCGGCGATTCCATCGCGCTCAACTGGGCTGGTCGGCCATCCTTCGCAAGCCCCGCTCGGGCAAACGCACGAGCACCAGCGCCGCTCCGAGCGCCACTGCTCCAAAGAAATCGATCGGCCGCAGCGTCTCGCGATAGGCGACCCACCCGACGAATGCCGAGATCGCCGGCTGGGTCAGCAGCACCAGTCCGACGATGAGCGGGGGGACATGGCCGATGCCGTAAACGAGCAGGCCCTGCCCGATCACTTGGCTGCCGAGCGCGAGCAGGAAGACGTAGGTCCAGTCGTTCGGGATGATCTGTTCGCCCGCCAGGAACGAGATGGGGAGCAGCATCGCCGCGCCGAACAGGCTCGACAGGAACAGGAGCGGCAAGGGCTTCAAGGAGCCGCGGCCCTTCTGAACCGCGATCAAATAGCCGGTGTAGAGGAGGCCCGCGAGCAGACATAGGATATCGCCCGCGAAGTTGCGGGGGCTGAGCTCGAAGCTGCTGCCCATCAGCAAAGCCGCTCCGACAGCAGCAAGGCCAATCGCAAGCCCTTGCGTTCGCGACGGCCATTGCCGGACCAGCCACAGGCCCCAGCCAGCGAAGGCGAAGCTCGATACGTTACCGAACAACGTCGCGTTGCCGAGCTTGGTCAGGTGGATGCCGACGTGCCACAGCGCGAGATCGGCGGCGAAGAAGAAAGCGGCCGCGGCGACCAGCAGCGCGAGCCTGCGGCCCGGCCAGTGCACGGCCTGCCTGGTCATGGCGGCGATGACGAACAGGAACGGAAGGGCAAGCGCCAGTCGCCAGAACCCTGCCGCAACCGGGCCGGTGCCGGAAAGCCGAACCAGCCAGGGCCCGAAGGCGAGCGAGCAGCTGCCGACGAGCACGGCAAGGAAAGCAAAGCGGTGGTCGTCGTGGGCCCTCACACGAGGCCGCTTACGGGCTGCGCCTCGCGCGCGAAACCCGTTTCCGATGCAAGGCCTCATAAGGTGAACTTATCGCGTCCCACGCAGTTCGCGGGTTGGAAGAGTTTCATGTCGAAACTATCTGGCCGCGGCTGGAGCGGGGGGTGAAAAACGAGGAATGACCTGCATGCCCGGACTGTTCGAACCGCTGAACCTTGGCGCACTGCACCTGCCCAACCGGATCGCAATGGCGCCGCTGACGCGTGCCCGTGCCGGCTTCGAAGGGGTGCCGAATGAGCTGATGGCGGCTTATTATTCGCAGCGCGCGAGCGCTGGTTTGATCATCTCCGAAGCGACCGGGATCAGCCGCGAGGGGCTCGGTTGGCCGAACGCGCCCGGCCTGTGGAACGACGCTCAGATCGATGGCTGGAAGCAGGTCACGGACGCCGTCCATCGCCACGGCGGCCGGATCGTTTCCCAGCTCTGGCACATGGGCCGCGTCGTCCACCCGAGCGTGAGCGGGATGGAACCGGTTTCCTCTTCGGCCCAGACCGCGCCCGATTATGCCCACACCTACGAAGGCAAGAAGCCCTACGTCGAGCCGCGGGCCGCAACTGAGCATGATATCGAGCGGATCGTCAGCGACTATGCGCGGGCGGCGCGCAATGCGATCGATGCCGGCTTCGACGGCGTGCAGGTCCACGGCGCCAACGGCTATCTGGTCGATCAATTCCTGCGCGACGGCGCCAATTTCCGCACCGACGAATATGGCGGGTCGATCGACAATCGCCTGCGGTTCATGACCGAGGTGCTGGAGGCCGTCGGCCGCGAGATCGGCATGGACCGGGTCGGCATCCGTTACTCGCCCAACATCTATGTGCAGGGCGTGGAAGACGCACAGCCGGTTGCGTTGTTCGAGGCCGTCGCGAAGCGGCTCCAGGAGCTGGGCGTGCCGTGGATCGAGCTGCGTGAGCCGACGCGGCCGACGGCTGCCGGCGCGATCCCGACGGAGCCGGTCAGCCCGGTCATGCGCCAGCATTATTCGGGCAAGATCCTCATCAACAGCGATTATGACTGGGCCGACGCGCGCAGGCGCATGGCTGACGGGAATGCCGACGGAGTCAGCATCGGCCGGCTGTTCATCGCCAACCCGGACCTGGTGAAGCGGATCGCGCTGAAGGCGCCATTGAACGAAGGCGATTCGTCGACCTTCTATGCGGGCGGCGCGAACGGGTACGTCGATTATCCGACGCTCGACGAATCGATCGCCGCCTAGGGAGCGTAGTCCTCACGAAGCTCGAACAAGGCGAGCGCGGCTTTGGCGGCTGCGCCGCCCTTGTCGAGCCGCGCCGGATCGCAGCGTTCGAGTGCTTGCGCTTCATTCTCGACGGTGAGGATGCCGTTGCCGATGGCGAAGCCCTGCAGCGTCAGGTCCATGATCCCGCGCGCGCTTTCGTTCGAGACGACTTCGAAGTGATAGGTTTCGCCACGGATGACGACGCCCAGCCCGACGAAGGCGCAGAAGCGGCCACTGCGGGCAGCGAGCGCAATCGCGCCGGGGATCTCGAGCGCGCCGGGAACGGTCAAAGTCTCGTGCTTGTGCCCGGCGGCCTCGATCGCCTTGCGGGCGCCGGCGAGCAGCATGTCGTTGAGGTGCGGATAGAATCGCGCCTCAACCAGCAGGATCGTCGACATCAGGCGTCCACCTTGATCGGCCGCTCTTCGACGATGGCGAGGCCGTAGCCCGACAGGCCCACAGGAGCGTGATGGGTGTTGGAGAGCAGTACCATGTCGTGGATGCCGAGCGCGGCGAGGATCTGTGCGCCGGTGCCGTAGGCGCGGACCGCGTCGCCGCCTTCGACCGGCTTGCCGGCGCGGAGGTCAATCGAGCGCGACAGCGAGCCGGGCGCCGCGGCGTGCAGCGTGACGACCACGCCGGAGCCCTCTTTCTCGATCATACGCATCGCGCCCTGGAGCACGCCCGATCGGGACGAGGCCTCGCCAATGACGTCCGAAAACAGGTCGAGACTATGCATGCGCACGGTGACCGGCCGGGTCGTGTCGAGCATGCCATGGACCAGCACCAGCTGCTCCTCGCCGCTCGCCTTGTCGCGGAAGACCTGCGCCTGCCAGTCGAGGCCGCTCTTCGCCGTGAAGGGCGCGGTGGCGACCCGTTCGACGAGATGATCCTTCTTCAGCCGGTAGGCGATGAGGTCGCGAATGGTGCCGATCTTGAGGCCGTGCGTCCGCGCGAAATCCATCAAATCGTCGAGGCGGGCCATGGTCCCGTCCTCGCGCATGATCTCGCAGATGACGCCGCTGGGGTTGAGGCCGGCGAGGCGCGAGACGTCGACCGCGGCTTCGGTATGACCGGCGCGGACGAGGACGCCGCCGGGTCGGGCGATCAGGGGGAAGACGTGGCCGGGAGAGACGATCGCCTCCGCGCCGTAGGTCGCATCGATGGCCACGGCGATGGTTCGGGCGCGGTCGGCGGCGCTGATGCCGGTCGTAATCCCCTCTTTCGCCTCAATCGAGACCGTAAAGGCAGTCTCGTTGCGGCTGCGGTTGGTGCGGGTCATCGGCTCAAGGCCGAGCGTGTCGGCGCGGTCCTTGGTGAGCGCGAGGCAAATGAGGCCGCGGCCGTGGCGCGCCATGAAATTTACCGCGTCGGGCGTCGCCATCTGCGCCGGAATGATGAGATCCCCTTCGTTCTCGCGATCCTGATCGTCGACGAGGATGAACAT
>JAFBAM010000009.1 GCA_019247755.1 Sphingomonas sp. | reverse complement strand
GGGCTGCAGGCAAGCAGAACGGCGACCGCGCCTATTCCTCCGGCGCGTCGAAGTCGCGCAGCTCGATTGCGGTAAGGCCTTTGGAGCTTGGAGCGATCCGGGCTTCCAGCATCTGTCCCGGCTGCAGCTCGGGCAGATGCGATGTCCGCACCGTCTCCATATGCACGAACACGTCCTCGCCACCCGATTCGTCGGGCCGCTTGACGAAACCGTAACCCCGTACGCGGTTGAACCATTTGACCTCCACCGGCTCGAACTCGCCGGCATTTTCCGCAAGCGCCTTGCGATCGGCGCGTTCAGCGCCCGGAATGGACGAGCGAGGCTGCTGCGGCAAGGCCGTAGATGTGTCGATCGAGATGACCTTCTTGGCCTGCAGCCCGCGATCAAGTCGCACCGGCACGCATTCGATCACCGCGCCCTCGGGCACGCTTCGCCGCCCATGTTCGCGGAGGACGCTGAAATGCAGCAAGACGTCGCCCTCGATGTCGTCGCTGACAAGGAAGCCGAACCCGCGCGTCGCGTCGAACCATTTAACCCGCCCCGTGATGGGCGTCATCTCGGCCGGACCCGAGCTTCCGTCCGACTCCATACTGTTGTGATTGCCCCCCTCGGCCAGTTTCAAACCCGTACGCGCCATAACAATTCCCCATTAACATGGGTGATAGTGTCGGCAAACCGACTTTAGGGCCCTGTTTTCTAACCTACTTTAGAGTTCTGACACTCCGGACTTATCCCGAAGGGCACTTAGGTCGATTTCAGCACCCGGCGCGAGGCTCGCAATCTCGCGCGCGATTCCGAAATTGTGGCCCGCACGGAGGAGCGCAGCGATCCATTTCTCACGCTGTTTTGGATCGGCTTGCTCAATCGCGAAGGGGCCGATGCGGCGGCGCTGGGCGAAGCGTAGTGCAGCGTCGACGGCGGCTTCATCCGCATGCGCATTGGCGTCATTCCGATCCTCGTCCGCAACTCCGGCGAGATGCATCTTCTGGCTCAGCCGCCTCTTTCCATAGCCGCGGCTGCTCAGCGAGCGCGACTGACCGAGCGCGTAAGCAGCGTCGTCAATGTAGCCTAGTTGGGCAAAACGCCCGGCGAGCTCTTCCAGATCCGGCTCTCGAGCGCCCTCCCACCCTTGTTCGCGAAGTTTTCGCGAAAGATAGGACCGCAGCCTCGATCGCGTCGTTGCATATTTGCCGACATAGCGCAGGGCGAGCTCCTGAAGCCCTGCTTCAGTCAGCGGCGGCAGCGCTCGCTTGGCCTTGAACCGTGCCTTCACGCCCTTTTTGTGCCACAGTAGCTCGCCAAGGGGGAAGCGGTCGCGGCTGATTTGCGCCCAGAAAGATTGGAAACAGGCAGGGAATGGACTGCGTGCTCGAGCGCAACCCGTCAGTGACGAAAGACCTTGCGCCCGCCGGCGCAACGCCGACTTTGGATCTCCTGCCCCGCCGTCTCGCCGATTTCGGCACGATTGGCGAAGCGCTGGACTATGCGGCGCAAGGGAACCGTGGGCTGAATTTCCACGATGCCCGTGGGTCGCTCACCCGCGCTTATCCTTATTCCGAGCTTCGCGAAGATGCGCTCGTCGCCGCCCGGCGCTTCATTGCGTTAGGCATCAAGCCCGAGGACCGTATTGCGCTCGTCGCTGAAACAGGTGCCGAATTCGCAGCTGCATTCTTTGGCGCCGTCTACGCGGGCGCCTGGCCCGTACCTCTGCCGCTGCCGACCAGCTTCGGCGGGCGCGAAGCCTACGTCGACCAGCTCGGGGTGCAGCTCGGTAGCTGCGACCCGGCCTTATTCCTTTATCCACCTGAATTAACTGATTTTTGCGCTTCGGCTGCCGAGCAGGCTGGATTTACGTCGCGAGCTTGGGACACCTTGGAGAACGTCGAGCCCGCTATCGGTGACTTCCAGAACGCCAAGCCCGACGACATCGCCTACCTGCAATATTCCAGCGGCTCAACGCGCTTTCCGCATGGGGTCGCGGTCACGCACCACGCGCTGCTCGATAACCTTCGAGCTCACGGAATCGGGCTGCACGTGGCCGACACCGACCGCGTCATTTCATGGCTGCCTTGGTATCACGACATGGGGCTCGTGGGTTGCTTCCTGTCGCCGGTCGCCCTGCAACTTTCAGTCGACTACCTGAAGACCGAGGATTTCGCGCGTCGGCCCCTCGCCTGGCTCGACATGATCACGCGCAACCCCGGAACTTCGATCAGCTATTCGCCGACTTTCGGCTACGATATCTGCTCCCGCCGAATGAGCTCGCAGACTCGCGCCGAGGACCGGTTCGACCTGTCGCGCTGGCGGATCGCCGGCAATGGCGCCGACATGATCCGCCCGGACGTCATGCAGGCGTTCGTCGACAGCTTCGACGCCG
>JAFBAM010000120.1 GCA_019247755.1 Sphingomonas sp. | reverse complement strand
GCTCGAGCGCTACGGCAGCTAGCGCGGCAGAAGCGCAGGAATTTCGTCGGCAATCTGGCGTGCGAGGAAGCCCAGCGGGCCGACCTTTTTCGAAAGTGCTGCGCCCGCTTCCTGGTGAAGCCACACTGCCCATAGCAATGCGTTGAGCGGCTCCGCACCGCGCGCGAGCAGCCCGCCGACGATGCCGGCCAGGACGTCGCCGCTGCCCGAGACCCCAAGCCCCGGGGCGCCACCTCCATGGGTCCAGACCTTGCCGTCGGGGCAGACGACATGGCTCGGCGGGCCCTTGACGAGTACGATGGAGCGGTAAGCTTCGGCAGCGCGCAGGCCGCATCCGACGGGATCGCGTTCGATCTCCTGCTCCTCGCAGTCGAGCATCGACGCGAGCTCGTCCGAATCGGGCAACAAGACCGGCGCGATCTCGCGCGCGGCAGTTGGTGGATTCAGCGCTTTCAGGAACGCAACGTCCAGGGCGAGTGAGGAGCATGTCTTAAGCAAGGCCTCGGCAATTGCCCCGCACGCGGCGTTCGGCCGCACGCCAGGACCCGCAACGATCGCATCGGTCTCCTCTAGTTGCTGCGCCAGTGCTTCGACCGCTGCGTCGGCAAACCCGCCGTCATTGTCTTCGGGCAGGCCTACGACCATCGCTTCGGGCAGATGCAGGCCAAGCTGGAGCGAGGCGCTTTCAACCGTCGCGATGCGCAGCTTGCCAGCACCGGCACGCATTGCCGCAGTGGCAGATAGCACTGCCGCGCCAGGCACTTGCCGGCTCCCGGCGATCACCAGGATACTGCCCTTCGAATCCTTGTCGTCGTCGTTGCGGATCGGCGGGAGCGGGTGCGCCTCGAGCGCCGTTGCGTCGAGCTTCACCGCGTCCCTGCCATCGCGTCGGGCGCTGAGGTTTTCGCCGCGCCTTCCGTCTCCAGCGGCGCGCCGTAATTCCAGAGATTCAGCGCGGGGATGCACAGCCCCTTGCCATCATGTTCGAACTCGTACGCTGCGATTCCGCAGTTAAGCACCTCGGCCTGCTTGTCGATGCCGAGGATCGCCGCTTCGTCCAACTCTTCGAGGATGTAGCGGAAGCACAGCACCACGACCTGGTGGCAGACGATGAGCACGCGTTTGTCGCAGTAGTGGAGGTTGATCGTGTTGAGCATCGAGCGAAGCCGCAGGATGACGTCGGCCCAGCTCTCTCCGCCGGGTGGCCGGTGGTAGAATTTGCCTAGCCTGCGGCGATGGGCTGCCTCCTCGGGGAAGCGTTCTCGAATCCCGAGCGTAGTCAGCCGATCGAAGATACCGAACTCGCGCTCGCGCAGGCGCTCGTCGATCAGCGTCCTGGCCTTGCCACCGGCAAGCGCGCCCTCATTGCAGATGATCTCCGCCGTCTGCTTGGCGCGGACATAGGGCGAGGAGAGGATGATCTCCGGCCGGTCATTGCGCGGCAGTGCGGCGAACCAGCGGCCTGCTGCTTTCGCCTGCTCGACCCCTAGCGCCGACAGCGGCACATCGACGTCGCGCATGTCGATGTCGATCTCATGAGCGCCAGCCTCGTCCGCGGCATCGCGGGCGACATTGCCCTGGCTCTGCCCGTGCCTCACCAGCCACAGCCGCTCGGGCCAGTTCTGACTCATCCACCAACCTCCAGCTGTAGAAAGAAGGTGCGGTGTATCGGTTCCGGAACGAGGGTGTCAGTAGTCGGAAGAAAGCAGCCCCTCGATGACGTGATGCTGGATGATCGGCTCGAGCTGCTGAGCGACACGGCAGGTCAGGTGATCGCGCACCTGGGCAGGGAGGTTATCGAAATAGGCCCGGGTCACTTGCAAGTCGTGATGGTTGGCATTGGTCGCGTCCGGCGCATCGACGCCGACGACCAGGACTGGGCGGGGCTCGTCGGATCGGTTAGCGGTGCCCCGGTGGATGGTGAGCGCCGACCGGGCCGAGATGTCGCCGCGCTGCGGCAGCTTAGGCACCGCGCGCCCAATGTAGCGGTCCCACTTCTCGCGGGGCGGGAACATGTCGTCCTTGCAGCCGCGAATGTCGTCCCACTGCGTCCCAAGGGCGATATCGAAAGCGCCATGTTCGGGGCGCGTGTCAATCGTCGCGAGGTTGAAGGCGAGCGAGTCCAGCCGGCGGCCAACGAGAGTCGCTTCGGGCGACGGAAAATCGCGGTGCCAGGGCTGGTCCTGAGCACCCGGGAAAGGGATATCGAAGCCGATCTCGACTATCCGGTACTCAGGCCCGAGGACCGCTTCGCAGACCGCGACGAACCAGGGGTGAGAGGCGATATCGATGAAGCCCCTAATCCGCTCCGGCTGGGTTTCGACGTACCAGCGTTCGGGCCCACGAGGCAGGGCGCCGCCTTCGATCGACCTTGCCTCGTCGAAGAGGGTCATCACGTCGGCGTAGAGGCGGTCCGCCCACTCGGGCGTGAAGGCGCCCTTCAACGCAATGATGCCATCGCCATAGAGGCCACCCATTATGGCGGCGGTGTCGTACCGATCAGTTTCAGTCACGAATCCTCACCCGAGTCCTGACAAGACTAGGCCGAAAGCTGCCGAAACGCCTCCGAATATTGGGCGAAATCGTCGAGCGCGTGGTCGAGCGGCCGTAGCAGCAGGCCGCGCTTGCTGGTGAGCCTAGTGTCACTGCTCTCGACGTCGTTTGCGACAATGACCCGGGTCGAATCTAGCTTTGCACGATCGGCGATTTCCTGCGCCAATTCGTGCCAGCTGACGGCGCCCTGATTGGTCAAATGCCAGATGCCGGTTTCCTCATCCAGCAGCAGGTCGAGCGTCGCATGCACCAAGTCCGGCACGTAAGTCGGAGAGACCACAGTGCGATCGCTGGCGAACACATCTTCGCCGCGGCGGAGCCGGTCGACCGTATCGAACAGGAAATTGTACCGGTCCCACGGTCCGAAGAATGCGCTGGTCCGGATGATCAGCGCATCGGCGTCGATCGACATCAACCTCCGCTCAGCCTCTGCCTTGCTCTTTCCGTAGGCGCAGGACGGCGCCGGCTCGTCGGGTTCGACATATGGGCGGCCAAGCTTGCCGTCGAACACCAGATCCGATGAGAAGGTCACGAGCGGGATGCCGGCACCCTTGCAGGCGCGGCCGAGGAACTCCGGGCCTGTCGCGTTGATCGCGAGGCATTCATCGAACTTCTGATCCGCTTCCCACGTGCGCACGAACCCCGCCGTGTTTATCACGGCCCACGGTCTGTAGCGCTCGAGCGCCGCGGCAATTGAAGCCTCGTCGGTGACGTCCAGCTCGCCGCGGCTGGTCAGCACACGGGCAAGGCCCCTGTGCGCGCAGATCTTCGAGAAGGCCTGCCCAAGCGTGCCGGTCGCGCCGGTGATCAGGATCGGCCGGGCGGCAGAGCAGCCTTGCGGCAATGTGTCGAAGCGCGGCCGCCCGTGACAACGACCTGGGCGTCGCCACCAGCCCGGCAGGTCAAGCAGCGGATGCTCGAACTTCTCCCCGCGCCCCAGCTTAGCCGCCGCCTTCGCGACCAAGGTTGGGCGGGGCTGTTCAGATCGCGTGTCGAATGCGCCGACGTCGTATATTCCGTCCCTGCGGGTGAGCAACGACCGCCAATCGACCGAACCGAACATCGACCAAAGGGTCACCGCGCGAATGTCGGCGCCCGCCTTGCGCTCGCGCTCGCAGGCGTTCCACACGTCAACCAGCCACCGCACCTGCTCCTCCCGCGTGCAACCGTGGTGCACCTCGGAAAAGACGAGCGGGATTCCATAGCGCTCCCATGCCTCTCTGAGTCGTTTGGCGGGGCCGACCTGGTGCTTGAGATGCGACATTCGGACTGCCTCAAGGTCGACGTAGACGTCGATGCCATTGCAGCCCGGTTCAACCGGCGGGTACCGCTCGACCCGGTCGTCGAGGAACCTTTCGCTGGTCAGATAGTGGTTGACGCCGATGAGATCCGGCGCTCCCGCGCATGATGCCAGTTCGTCGATCACCGCTTGGGGAACGCCGCTCTTCAAAAGCCACGAATAGAAGCGGTGCCCCGGCCGAACGCCCCCGACTAGAAGATCAAGGCTTAGCCACCGCCGCCTGTTCTCGTGCTCGGCTTGATAAGCGAGGGCCTCAGTCGAGAAGGTCTTGCCGAGATCCTCGGTGACCATCAGCTGCGCATCATGATTTACGTTCCTGATCGCGCGCATCGCGAGGAGAGTCCCGTGGCACTGGTTCGCCAGCGCGCGGAGCATGGACCTCATATCGTGCTTGTGCGGATACCAATGGCCGTAAAGGCATGAGAAGCGCGCCGTGGTCAGGGGTTCGTTCACCGGCGTCCAGGTGTCGATCCACGGGTAACGGGCTGCGACCTTTGCCGCATAATCGCCGAGCAATTTCGGGAAGTTGGGATCTAGCAGGTTCGTGTAGCGCGGCCCGGAGCCGTGGTGCACGAGCCCGCCAATCACGCGAATGCCCAACTCGCGCAGACGGTTCAGACGCTTGTCATGCCATGAGAAGTCGAGCTCGCTCGGCGTTTCCGGAGCGACGGTCTCCCATACGACCGGGTAGCGGACGGCTTTGACGCCGAGCTCTGCCATCGCGTCGATATCCGACATGCGCCTGGCATGGCCAGTGTCAATGAGTTGGTTGCGGAATTCGTCGCCAATGCGGACGACGGTGCACTCGACGCCGCCCCACAGCTCCAGCGGTGAGGCGGCCCCGGTCATTCCGCCGCGACCGCAGTGGGCTGCGGCCTCTCCCGTTCCCGTTTCTGGTCCATGCGCCGGAAGGTGGCGAGGGCCTGCCCGACGATCTGGTCCATATTGAAATAACGGTAGGTCGCGAGTCGTCCGACGAAGGTGACGCCCTCGGTTGCGTCCCCAAGCGCCTCATACTTCTTGAACAGCTCCTGATTCTCCGGCCGCGGGATCGGATAATAAGGATCGCCCTCGGCTGACGGATATTCGTAGGTGACTGTCGTGACCGGCGCTTTCTGCCCGGTCAGATGCTTGTATTCGCTGATGCGCGTGAACGGCACATCCTCGGACGGATAGTTGATCGTCCCCGTCTCCTGGAATTGCTCCTGATCCAGCGTCTGGTGATCGAACTTCAGACTGCGGTAGGGCAGTTTGCCGAAGCGATAGTCGAAATATTCGTCGATCGGGCC
>JAFBAM010000105.1 GCA_019247755.1 Sphingomonas sp. | reverse complement strand
ACACACGCTGGTCGCCATGGCGGACGATTGACGGCGATGACGAGCAGCTGGCCGCTGTGGCCGCGCTGGAGGCGATTGCCGAGGCCTGGTCGAAGGCGATGCCCGCGGAGCCCCCGCAGCTCGTGTCAGCGCCGCGCGTCGCTCAGTCCGGGTAAGAGATCGCCATTACCTCGTAAGATTTTTCGCCGGCCGGCAAGCGGACGATACGCTCATCTCCGACTTTCGCGCCAATGAGGGCGCGGGCGAGGGGAGCGCTCCAGCCAATCCGGCCAGATGAGGCGTCAGTTTCATCATCGCCGACGATCGTCAGCGTCCGGCGATTGTCGTCCTCATCGGCGAGCTCAACCGTGGCGCCGAACCGAACCTGGTCGCGGGCATGCTGCTTCGATGGGTCGACGACCTTGGCTTGCTTCATAATCTTCGATAGGTACCCGAGCCGCCGGTCGATTTCGCGCAGGCGCTTCTTGCCGTAGAGATAGTCGGCGTTTTCCGACCGATCGCCGAGCGAGGCCGCCCAGGACACGACTTCGACGATCTTCGGCCGCTCGGTTCCGAGCAATTCGTCATATTCCGCGCGGATGCGCGCCAGCCCGTCAGGCGTGATGTAACGATCGGCCACCCCAACTGACTATCAGGCGGGGCGATCCTTCCCAAGATAGCGCGAAACGTGGATCGCTGACTGCTGGGGCTGGGTTGAGCGGAGCGAGTCGTAGACGACGCTGTTCTCGATCACGCGCTGCACATAGGCACGGGTCTCGGTATAGGGGATCGCCTCGATCCACTTCAGCATGTCGACCTGGCTTCGGGGGTCCCCGTATTGCCGAATCCACTTCCCGACATTGCCCGAGCCCGCATTGTAGCTTGCGACCGCCAGCGGCACGTTGCCGCCCCAGATATTGAGCATCCGTTGGAAGTAAGACGAGCCGATCATGACGTTGTAGGCTGGGTCGCTGATCAGCCGATAACCGTCGTAGCCCACTCCGATCTTGCCTGCCTGCTCGCGCGCCGTGCCTGTCATGAGCTGCATCATTCCCCGAGCACCGGCGTGGCTGACCGCATAGGGATCAAACGAGCTCTCCTGGCGGCTGATGCCGTGTGCGAGCGACCAAAGCTCGCCAGACACCGACGCGTTCAACGTCGGGTAGGCTTGGCGGACGTAGAACATCGAGCCCTTCACGCGGGCCATGCGCGACGTCCAGACGGCGACATCCTGTCGACCGATTTGCTGACCGAACTCGATCGCCAGGTTCCGGTCGGCGTCATTGTCGAGCGACTCGGCGAGTGCCTTGACGAACAGCGCTTGCTCCGTCGACCGGCCCTGCTGCCCGAGGAGGCGGATTGCCTGCACGACGCGGCGGCTGTTGAACGCCGTACGTTGCAGCTGCGTGGTCACATATTGCGGCAGAGCGGCGGGCGGAGCGGGAACCGCACGCCCCAACCGCTCCAGCGCCAACTGACCGTAGAATAGCTCCGGATAGGCTGCCGCCTGCTGGAAATAGCCGTTCGCGTCCTGGAAGCGGCCAGCGGCCAAGGCCGCGCGGCCTGCCCAATAATATCCCTTGGTCTGAACCTGCAGCGAGCGGCCGCCGCGCGCGTAGCGGTCGAACATCGCAAGGGCGCTCACGGGGCGATTCATCCGGTCTAGGGCGACGGTCCCTGCGAGCCATGCCAAGGTCGTATAGTCGTCGCGGATGCCAATCGGCTGATCGGCAACGCTCGTTCCAGACGGAAGGACGTCATCGGCCTGCCGCGCAATATTGTAGGCGGCCTGCCAGTTGCGATCCTGCATCGCGTCACCGGCAAGCAAGGTGAGCATTTCGAAGAAGCGCTCGGGATCGGCGGGCTTGTAAATGAAGTTGTGATCGCGCGCGGCGAGGTCTTGCGCTGCCGAGCCATAATTGTTGGCCCGAAGCCAGCGAGCGCGATCCATCATCAGGCCGGCGTCACCTGTGACCGACCCGATGACCGCGGCATAGCGGCTGTCGGCGTCGGCCGCATTCTGCTGCATCGCAATTCGCGCTGCGAAAGCAGCCTGCCGCTCAGGGCTGCCGGAGGTCAGGAAACGCGCAGCGTCGTCCGGCTTCTTGGCAAAGAGAAGTGAATCGAGGCGATTGTCATTATCAGAGCGGGTGAAGCTGTTCCCGTAACGCGCCCAGATTGCCTGCTCGTCCGCGGTACTGAGGTCGGCCGAGCGCCAGGCCTGTCGCGCCGCTTCGAGCGCCTGGGTTGGCTGACCGGTCGCCGCATAAGAATCGGCCAGGCGGGCCCAGCCGTTCCCGGACTTCGGCTTGTCGGCCGCATAGAAGGCGAGGACCGTTGCCGGCGCTTCGCCAGGCTGCATGGCCTTTTCGGCCCAGGCGCGCATTCGGGCCTCGTCGGGCCAGTCGGGATTGGCGATCAGGAAGGGCGCATAATCCGCGAAACGGTAGCCGCTGCTCTGCCGAAGCGTTCGCCACTGCTCCAGCGACGAAGCAACACTCGTTGAGTAAGTCGCCTGCGCGGGGACATTGGTGGGCGCAGCATATTGGGCCGAGCTCGAAGGCACGGTGATCAGCAGCAGCGGGATCGTCAGTGCAACACGCCACATGCTGGACATTTTGCAGTCCCCCTCCTTATCAGCCAGTGAACGCGGCCAATCCGTCCACAGAAAACTCGGCACCCGAGAGGTAAGTTCATGTTTTTCGGCTCGATTCCGGCCCTTGTGACGCCATTTTCGGGCGGGCGTGTTGCGGAAGACACATTCGCGGACTTCATCGAATGGCAGATTTCCGAGGGTTCGAACGGGCTGGTCCCGTGCGGCACCACCGGCGAAGTCGCGACGCTGACCACCGACGAGCATCGCGAGGTGATCGCCCTCACGGTGCGGGTTGCGAACGGCCGGGTCCCGGTGATTGCCGGCTGCGGGACGTATTCAACGGCGAATTCAATCGAGCGGGCGAAGGTGGCCGCGGACCTCGGTGCGGATGCCGTGTTGGCGGTGGTTCCCTACTACAACAAGCCGAGCCAGGCGGGGCTCGCAGCGCATTTCACAGCGATCGCCGATGCGTCGCCGATTCCGATCGTAGTTTACAATGTGCCGTCACGAACCGTCGCCGACATTTCTGTCGAGACACTCGCTGCGATCTCAAAGCATCCGAAGATTGTCGCGGTGAAAGATGCGACCGGGAATCTTGGCCGCGTCTCGGACCAGCGTCTCAAATGCGGCGAGGATTTTTGCCAGCTGTCCGGCAACGACGACATGGCGCTCGGCTTCAACGCGATGGGCGGCGTCGGCTGCATCTCGGTCAGCGCCAATGTGGCGCCGAAGCTCTGCTCGGATTTCCAGAAGGCAACGCGCGAGGGCCGCTGGGACGACGCATTAAGACTCCAAGATCGGCTTTATCCGCTGCATGCGGCGCTGTTCACCGACGCTTCGCCGGCCCCCACTAAATACGCTTTGACGCGGATCCGCCCGGGCTTCCCGACCGAGCTGCGCCTGCCGCTCGTCGAAGCATCCGATGCATCGAAACGCGCGGTAGATGCTGCATTGGAGCACGCAGGCCTTATCTAAGCCTCATGGCCAAGCCGCTTCCGCAACCGTTCGACAAGCAAAAGGTCGTGGCCGAGAACCGGCGCGCGCGCTTCGATTATTTTGTCGAGGAGCGGTTCGAGGCCGGCATCCAGCTGACCGGGACCGAAGTGAAGTCTCTCCGCCAGGGCGAAGGCTCGATTGCGGAGAGCTATGCCAATGCCGAGGGCGATGAGGTCTGGCTGATCAACAGCCACATCCCGGAATATAGCCACGGCAACCGGCTGAACCACGAGCCGAAGCGCCCGCGTAAATTATTGCTCAAGAACCGTGAGATAGCAAAGTTGCAGGGCGCAGTGACACGCCAGGGCCTGACGCTCGTCCCGCTGTCCATTTATTTCAATGGCAGCGGGCGCGCGAAGGTCGAATTGGCGCTAGCGCGTGGTAAGAAGGTGCATGACAAGCGCGATACGATGAAGGAGCGCGACTGGAAGCGGGAGCAGCAACGGCTGCTCAAGACCCGTGGCTGAGGCGAGCGCCCCGGCTGGCCGTTTCCATTGGGTCACGCGCCATCTCCCGACGCGCGACACGATCCATGAATATCGGCTGCTCCGGCCCTTCGCCTCCCATCTTCGTCACCCGTCGTTGTGGCGGCTGAACCGTCGATCGGTCCCGAGGGGAGTAGCTCTCGGTCTTTTCGTCGCCGTCATCATCCCGGTGATGCATACGTTCGTTGCCGCCCTGCTCGCCATACCGGCGCGGGCGAACATTTGGGTCGCCGCTTTGCTGACGCTCGTCGTCAATCCCATCACCATCCCCATCATGTACGTCGGGGCGTACCGCATCGGCTCGTGGGAGCTTCACCATGACGCGAGACTCGTCAGTCCCGCGGACGCTGAGCGTTTCTCCAGCGAGCTCAGCCGGATGCTGTTCTGGATCCATCAGGCCTCCGGATCGATCGCCATCGGGATTCTGACCATTGCCGTTATTGCGGCCGTGCTGGGCTATGCGGCTTCAGCGCTTGGCTGGCGCTTTTGGTGCCGCAGCCGTTGGCAACGCCGCCGCGTAAAGGGCTGACTCACCTCCATTCGCCGTCGCTATAAGCCTCCTCGTCGAGGTGGATTCGCGCACGTGTCGCGTGCCGTCTCAATTCGATCCGTAGATGGAGGGGTTTTAAATGGTTCGATATATTGCGGCTGCGCTTGCGACGACCTTTCTGGCGGGTTGTGCCACACAGTCGCCGCCTTCGCCGCCGCCGCTAGTTGTTTCACCAACGGTTGCGGAAGTGGCTGGCCCCAAGCCGCAATACGGGACTTTCGGCTTCGATACAGCGGGAATGGACCGCGCTGTCGCGGCTGGCGACAATTTCTACGAGTTCGCGAACGGAACTTGGGCGAAGAACACGCCGATCCCGGCCGACAAGCCCAACTACGGCGCATTCAACTTCCTCGACGATCTGTCGCACACGCGGACGCAGGAACTTCTCGAACAGGCCAAATCCGACCCGAATTCGAAGATTGGCAGCGCTTATGCGACTTATCTCGACACTGCGGCGATCGAGGCCAAGGGCCTTTCGCCCATCAATCCTTGGCTGAATCAAATCCGCGGCCTCAAGTCGAAAGCGGGATATGCCGCCCTGTTGGCCGAAGCCTCGCGCAATGGCGTCGGCATCCCGTTTGCGGCGGGGGTCGCTCAGGACCGCAAGGACCCTGACACCTACTCGATGAACCTGTTCCAGTCCGGGCTCGGCATGCCCGATCGCGACTATTACCTGTCCGCCGATCCCAAGCTGGCCGAAACCAAGGCGGCTTACGAAAAGCATATCGCCGCGATGCTGAGTCTGGCCGGAGAGGCCAACGCTGCTGCGCGTGCGAAGGCGCTGGTCGACTTCGAGACGGAGATCGCGAAGGTCAGCTGGACGCGGGTCCAGAACCGCGACGCCGAGAAGACCTACAACAAGATGAGCCTCGCCGACCTCGAGAAATCGGCCCCGGGCTTCGACTTCGCTCGTTATTTCAAGACGCGCGGCGTCCCGATTAGCGAGGTGGTCGTCGGACAGCCGTCGGCAGTCACCGGAATCGCCAAGCTCATTCGCTCGGCGCCGCTGGGCGTTCTAAAGGACCAGCTGCTCGTCCGCTCGCTCGACAGCTTTGCGGATGTGCTCCCGAGCGCCTTCGACAAGGAGAATTTCGCTTTCTACGGCACCGTGCTCGGCGGCACCCCGGAGCAGCAGGTCCGCTGGAAGCGGGCGGTTGACTACACGGTCGGGAGCCTGACCGACGACGTCAGCAAAATCTACGTCGCCAAATATTTCCCGCCAGAGACGAAGGCTGCGGCTGACGAGATGGTGCGCAACCTCATCGCTGCCATGAACCGGCGGATCGACGCGCTCGATTGGATGACTCCAGAGACGAAGGCAAAAGCGCACGAGAAGCTCGCCAACTTCACGCCGCGAATTGGCTATCCGAGCCACTGGCATGACTATTCTACGATGCAGGTCATTGCCGGCGACGCTTTCGGCAATGAGTTGCGCTCGAACCAGTGGGCGACTGCCGACAACCTCTCCAAGCTCGGGCAGCCGGTGCGCCGTTGGGAGTGGGGCCTAACCCCGATGACAGTGAACGCGCAGGCCAACCCGCCGCTCGTCGCGATCACCTTTCCCGCGGCGATTCTGCAGCCGCCCTTCTTCGACCCGCACGCGGACCCGGCCGTTAATTACGGCGGCATCGGCGCGGTGATAGGCCACGAAATGAGCCATCATTTCGACGACCAGGGCTCGAAATATGACGTGCACGGGAAGCTCACGACGTGGTGGACTCCCGCCGACGTTGCCGCGTTCAATGCGCGCCTCGATAAGCTGGAGGCCGAATACAATGCCTATGAGCCGCTTCCCGGCTTCCACGTCATCGGCAAGCTGACGATGGGCGAGAACGTCGCCGATCTGGCGGGCCTGACAACCGCGCATGACGCTTATATCGCGTCGCTTGGCGGCAAGGCGCCTCCGGTGATCGATGGCTTCACCGCCGACCAGCGCTTCTATCTGGGCTGGGCCCAGGTCTGGCGCCGCAATTATCGCGAGGCGGACCTCAGGCGTCGTCTCCTGACCGATCCGCACTCGCCGTCGGAACAGCGCGCCAATATCGTCCGCAACATGGACCCGTGGTACCAGGCGTTCGATATTCAGCCCGGCCAGAAGCTGTATCTCGATCCCGCGGCGCGCGTGCGCATCTGGTAGGATAGCGAACAGCTGATAGGATGCGGGGCAGCGCCATGCTGTACCAGGAACTGCCCCGCATAGACTCAACGCCGCTCGATGGCTGGGGCCGCTGGCTCGCGCCGGTCCTAATCGCGGCCGCGGGCATCACCGCCGGAGTGGTGATGCTCCTGGTCGGCCAGACGCTTGTGGCCATAGTGATGGTGGCTATCGGCGCGCTCGGCGCGGCACTGAGCCTTCGCAATCCTGCTCCCGCTAATATCGTCTCGGCGCCGCTGGTCGCGGGGCCGGATTATTCGCTGGTCGGGTCAGCCCTCAGCCTGAGTCGTGACCCTATCGCGCTCACTAATCGGGAAGGCTCGTTGCTGGTCGTCAATTCGGCCTATCGCGAGCAGTTCGGGAGCACGCCGCCCTCAGAGGTCGGTGCCACGGAAGATGCTCGCAAGGGATTGGAACTTGCACAGAGCATGGCGTGGCGTGACGGCGCCGGCTGCGTCGTAGGAATCGAAACCAGCGCTGGCGTTAGCCCGGTTGAGGTTGACCGTGCGGGCGCACAGAACGATCTCCTGCTCTGGCGGTTTCCGGCGACGCCTCCTCCCGATCCACTGGCCGTCTCGATCCGGCGTATCGAGGGCGTCATCGGCCAGCGCCTGGCATCTGCAGGCGTTGCTGCTGCGGTCGTCGACAACAAGGGCGCCCTTCTGGCGGCGAACAGCTTGTTCCACGACCGCGCGCTCGGCTCCGATCATCACCTTCAGAACGCCAGGTTCAGCGAACTGGTCGAAATCGGCGACGACGAACAAATGCGTTTCGTCGCTGAAGGCGAGGGCGGTCATCCCGTGCGCGCCGTGCACATGCCTGCCGATCATATCGGCGAAAGCGGGGCCGGCACGTTCCTCTTGTTCGAGACGGGTGGGGGCGCGTCATCAGGGCAATCGTCCAATCTTCAGGCCCTGCTCGATGTGATGCCGATTGGCCTGGCCCTGGTCGATCGCGACGGGCGCTTCCTGATGATGAACAGCGCTTTCCGCCATGCTGCCGGGCTGAAGGGAACGGCGATGCCGTCCTATCCGGGCGACCTGGTCGTAAAGGAAGACAAGGCCGCGGTTGCCGACGCGGTGCGCCGCAACGCGCGCGGACCGGCGATGTCGGGCGATCTCGCGGTGCGACTCACGTACCAGCCCGCCGAACCCGTTGCGCTGACCGTCGCCGGCTTACGGGGCCTAGGAGACGCGACCGTCCTGCTCCTGCTCAAGGACAATAGCGAGGAAGCGAAGCTGAAGCGGCAGGTCGCGCAGGCGACGAAGATGCAGGTGGTTGGTCAGCTTGCCGGCGGCGTCGCCCACGACTTCAACAACATTCTCACCGCGATCATTGGCCACTGCGACCTGATGCTGATGCGGCACACGCCGGGAGACAGCGACTATGACGACATCCAGCAGATCAAGTCGAATTCGAACCGCGCTGCTGGCCTTACTCGACAGCTTCTTGCCTTCTCGCGGCAACAAACTCTGCGCCCGCAGGTGCTCCAGCTTCCCGACGTTGTGTCGGAGGTGTCCCATCTGCTGAAGCGGCTGCTCGGCGAGACCGTCGAGCTCGTGGTGAAGCATGGCCGAAGCCTCGGGCCAATCCGCGCCGACCCGGGTCAGCTCGAGCAGGTCATCATCAATCTGGCCGTCAACGCCCGCGACGCGATGGCTGCCAAGGGCGGCGGGACGCTCACGATCCAGACTTATCCGGTGAAGGCCGACCAGGTCGCAGAGCTTGGGTCGGACATCTTGCCGGTCGCGGACTATAGCGCCCTGTCGGTTGCCGATACCGGTACCGGGATTCCGCCTAGCATTCTCGGCAAGATCTTCGAGCCTTTCTTCACCACCAAGGAAGTAGGGAAGG